>NZ_NOXV01000301.1 GCF_002251835.1 Flavobacterium cyanobacteriorum | reverse complement strand
CTGGTTTGGGACCAGGAGGTCGCAGGTTCGAATCCTGCCACCCCGACTGTAGGGCCTTTCCCTGGCTTCAGTTAGCCCGCAAATACCCAGTGTTTGCGGGCTTTTTCGTTTTTCATACCCTATATGAAAACGGCGTTTATATTAATAAATATACTCCATGAATTTTAATATTATCTTTGCAATGGAGCATTGGCGTTCATAGCGTGAATCTTCCAATTAATATAAAATCAGATACCGGGTGCAAGATCATTACTCAGGTTTTTTAATAATGCGATAAGCGAGACGCCCGAAAATAAGTATATTTACAGTAAAATCACATTCTTGGTGAAAAAAGGTCTTATAAAAGCTTATGGATCTGTTTTCGAATCACAGTTGATCAACGATATAGCAGCTGTCGCAGTCTTTATGGATTTTGCGGAAGGGGATTGCCTTATAGAAATTGGCCAATACATCCGGCAGATGCCTTTGCTAATCAACGGCGCAATAAAAATATCGCGTGAAGACAAGGTAGAAGGAGAACTGCTGCTTTACTTTCTTGAAAAAGGCGACACCTGTGCCATGACCTTGGCATGCTGCCTGGGCGATACGCAAAGTGAGATACGCGCCGTGGCCGAAACAAGCGGCAGTGTTGCCATGATACCTATTGGGAAAATGGAGGAATGGCTGGGCAGGTACAAAAGCTGGAGAAACTTTGTTTTTTCCAGCTACAATAAGAGGATGAGCGAAATGCTTATAGCCATAGACAACCTGGCTTTCATGAAGATGGACGAGCGCCTTTTAAATTACCTGCATGAAAAGTCGAAAGTGACCGGATCATATGTTATTTCCAATACGCACCAGGAAATTGCCTATGAGCTCAATACTTCCCGTGTGGTAGTCTCAAGGTTATTGAAAGCCTTAGAAAACGACGGTATTGTTAAACTGAACCGCAATACTATTGAGCTTTTAAAATAAGAAGCTTTATGTAACTTTTGTTACTGACTGGCCTCTGAGAGCAATATAATTTTGTCTCATAAAATAAATTTTATGAGACATAGATATAGCATATTGTTTACAACCCTACTGCTCACCTTTAAGAATTTCGGGCAGGACACAATAGTAATTTTTAAAAAAGAGGTTGCTGAAAAAGCTTCTGCAAAGAACCTCGAGATAAAAATCGCGGGATTGGAATACAGATTGGCCCGGTCTGATTACAGGCAAAGCAATGCTGTATTCCTTCCAGGTATATCGGCCTCTTACACTGCAATTTCAACTACAAATCCCCTAATGGCTTTCGGCTCAAAGCTGAACCAGGAGATCCTGACAGCATCAGACTTTGACCCCCGCCGGCTTAATAATCCTGATAACACCCAGAATTTTGCTGTTAAGGTAGAAATTTTACAACCCCTGCTAAATATGGACGGCCTGTTTGCACGGAAAGCAGCAAAGTCTAAAATGGAAGCTTATGAGTTACAAACAACCCGTACTCAGGAATATCTTGAATTAGAATCCGGCAAAGCTTACATGGAACTTCAATTGGCATACAAAGCCGTAAGCGTACTTGAAAAAGCCTTAGTAACAGCGCAATCCAACCTGGCACTTATTGAAAATTACTATAATCAGGGGCTGTTGCAAAAAACCGACCTTCTCGCGGCCATGGTAAGGGAATATGAAATAAAAAACCAACTGCAGTACGCAAAAAGCAATTTGCTTAATGCTTCGGGGCACCTTGCTTTTTTAATGAACGAGGACATCAATGGCAAAGTTTTTAAACCTGCTGAAGAAGCAGGCACTACGATAGTTCCGGCCTATGATCGTGTCATTACTATAGATAATCGTAAAGACATCCTGGCTATGTCAAAATCTGGGGAAGCTTATAAAAGGATGTGGCAATCATCAAGAATGGGCGTAATGCCCCGATTGAACGCTTTTGTAAATTATGAGCTTTATGATGATAAACTTTTTCAGGCCGATGCCAATGGCTACACTGTTGGGTTGCAGCTGTCGTGGAATGTGTTTGATGGCTACAAGTTATTAGGAAAAATGGAGAAAGCAAAAGCTGAGATGGAAAAAGCTGAGGTGGAAAAGCAGCAATATACCGCAAAAAGCCTTCTTGAAATTGATAAAGTAAAGTGCCTTTTAAAAGATACTGAAAACAAGGTAAACCTCTCTGTGCTGGCATTGGAGCAATCTAAAGAAGCCTATCGCATAAGGAGCAATCGTTTTGCGCAGGGGCTGGAAAAAGCCGCAGACCTGCTTACCGGCGAAAGCCTGATGCTGCAAAAAGAACTTGAAATGCTCCTGGCAATATACGAATACAATTTTACGCAACAATATTTAGAATTCTTAACCCGATAACAAATGAAAAACACAACTTTAGCCTTAGTATTTGCAGGCATATCCATAGTTTATTCCTGTGGTGGGGACACTAAAAAACCGATTGAAAAAGCAGCGCCCATCGCAGTTACTATAAATCAGGACAACAGGCAGAACAGCGACAGCTTTATTACTGCAAGCGGAATGACAGAGGCAGAGAACAGTGCTAATATAAGCACCCGTATAATGGGTTACATTACTGCAATGCATGTTACCGTAGGGCAACAGGTAAAAGCAGGGCAATTACTGGTAAGCATAAGCAATAGCGATCTGCTGGCAAAAAAAGCACAGGCAGAGGCGAATGTTTTGCAGGCAAGCGCGGCTTACAATAATGCTAAAAAAGATTATGACCGTTTTGTAAAGCTTTTTGAGCAGCAAAGTGCGTCGCAAAAAGAGCTGGATGATATGACATCGCGCTTTGAAATGGTAAAAGCAGCGCTGGAAGGTGCAAAGCAAATGCGTAATGAAGTGCTTGCCCAGTTCTCTTATTCCAATATTAAAGCCCCTTTTAGCGGCACCATCACCAATACATTTAATAAAGAGGGCGACATGGCAAACCCCGGGATGCCGCTTTTAAGTATCGAAGGAGCTTCAAGGCTACAGGTAAGCACAATAGTTTCGGAAAAAGATATTAATGCGATACAACCCGGTATGCAGGTACAGATATTTATAAAGTCTATTGAAAAAGAACAATCCGGAAAAGTAACCGAGGTAAGCACCTCTGCTAAGAATACGGGAGGCCAGTATGCTGTAAAAATTACTTTGGAAAAAGCAGATCCGTCACTACGGGCAGGCATGTATGTGAATGTGAAATTTCCTGTAAAAAGTGAAGCTGTAGCTAAAGAGCCCGGAAAACTTTTGGTGCCTGTAACAGCGCTGATAAACCAGGGGCAGCTTACCGGGATTTATACAATAGGTAACGGCGATAAAGCAATTCTGCGATGGCTGAAAACGGGTCGGCAATACGGAAATAGTATTGAAATTTTATCAGGGCTTTCGCCTGATGAAAAGTACATTGTATCGGCAGAGGGCAGGTTGTACAACGGAACTCCTGTAACTATTAAATAATGATGTAAACAAATACATAATATGAAAGAAGGTATTTCGGGCAGGATCGCCCGGTTGTTCATAAACTCTAAGCTTACCGTCTTGCTGATGGCCGGGCTTATGATAATAGGCGTTTACAGTTCCTTCCTTATACCAAGGGAAGAAGAGCCCCAGATAAATGTGCCTATGGCCGATATAATGGTAGGATACCCCGGGGCAAGCCCCGCAGAAGTGGAAAGCAAGGTTGTAAAGCCGTTGGAAAAAATACTGCTTAACATTAAAGGTATTGAACACGTACATAGCATGGCCATGAACGGGCAGGCAATGCTTATTGTGCAGTTTTATGTGGGGCAGGATGTAGAGCGCTCTTATGTAAAGCTTTATGACGAACTGGCTAAACACGATGGCATGTTCCCGCGGGGAGTTTATAAACCTGTTGTAAAGACAAGGTCTATTGATGATGTGCCTATGCTGGGGCTAACCTTTTGGAGCGACAGGCTTAATGATTTTGAATTGCGTCAGCTTGCAGAAGAAGTTACCTCTGAAATTGAAAAAATTAAAGATGTAGCCATTACCAAAGAGATAGGCGGCAGCACGAGAGAACTCCGCATTGTACCTGATAAAGATAAAATGGCCGGCCTGGGTATTGACGCCCTTGAAATTATGCAAGCCGTCCAGGCCAATAACAGCAGTACGCAGTCGGGTGGTATTGTAAATGCAGATAAAGAGTACCTCATCACTACAGGCTCTTTCCTATCTGATACTGAGGATGTGGAAAACCTTGTAGTAGGCATACATGATAATATACCTGTATATTTAAAACAGGTAGCCATAGTAAAAGACGGCCCTTCTTCACCTAAAAGCTACGTATCCTTTGGGTACGGCCAAGCCAATGAAAAATACAAAGTTGCAAAGTCAGAATACCCTGCAGTAACCATATCTATAGGCAAGGTTAAAGGGGCTGATGCCATGAAGATATCTGAAAAAATACTAGACAAGGTAGAGCATCTCAAACAAAACCTGATAACCGATGATGTACATGTTGAAGTTACACGCAACTATGGCGAAACAGCTTCTGATAAAGTAGGCGAATTATTATTACATCTTGGCATTGCTATAGTAGCGGTGACTGTTTTGGTTATGCTTGCTATGGGCTGGCGCGGCGGACTTGTAGTGTTCCTGTCGGTACCGCTTACTTTTGCGCTCACCTTATTCAGCTACTACCTGTTTGGCTATACCCTTAACCGGATAACACTTTTTGCGCTGGTGTTTGTGGTGGGTATCGTGGTTGATGACAGCATTATTATTGCCGAGAACATGCACCGCCACTTTAAAATGAAGCGGCTGCCCTTTATGAAAGCCGCTATATATGCTATAAACGAAGTAGGTAACCCAACCATATTGGCCACATTTACGGTTATTGCAGCCATATTGCCAATGGCTTTTGTATCCGGCATGATGGGGCCGTACATGAGCCCTATGCCTATAGGGGCCTCTATAGCCATGATTCTTTCCTTGTTTGTGGCGCTAACTGTTACACCTTACCTGGGGTATCATTTGCTGAGGGAAAAAGACCATCAGGATAAGAAAAAAGCCAAAGGTTTAGAAACAAGTTTAATATACAAAATATATAACCGCCTGGAAAGGCCATTGCTCAATAACAGTACAAAAAGAAGGCTACTCCTAGGGCTTACAGTAGTATTGCTAATCGGCTCGGTAGGCATGTTCTTTACAAAAACAGTGGCGGTAAAGATGCTTCCGTTTGATAATAAAAACGAGTTCCAGGTAGTAATAGACATGCCTGAGGGCACCACACTGGAGCGTACAGCGGCAGTTACAAAAGAAATTGCGCAATACCTTGCCACTAAGCCCGAAGTAGTAAGCTATCAGAACTATGTAGGTACATCGGCGCCTATAACATTTAACGGGCTGGTTCGCCACTATGATATGCGCGGCGGCAGCAATATGGCTGATATACAGGTAAACCTGCTGCATAAGGAAGACCGTGAGGGCCAAAGCCATACTATAGCTAAAGATGTCCGCCCTGAAGTACAGAAGATAGCGAAGAAATATGGTGCCAATGTGAAGATTATAGAAGTGCCGCCCGGGCCACCTGTTTTATCTACACTTGTTGCTGAAATATATGGCCCCGACTATAAAGAACAAATAAAGGTAGCAAAACAGGTAAAAGATATTCTGGAAAAGACACCTGATATTGTAGATGTTGACTGGATGGCAGAAGACAACCAGACAGAATACAGGATAGAAATTGACAGGGAAAAAGCTATGCTTAACGGGGTTGCGCCGCAACAGGTGGTAGCAAATCTTACTTATCTTTTAAAAGAGCATCCATTCTCCAGCCTGCATGATGAGAATGCGAGTGACAATGTAGGCATTGTACTATCACTTGATGATAAAGACAAAAGTGGCTTGCAGGATATACAGCAATTAAAGATAAAAAGCAGTAAAGGGAATATGGTTCCGGTAGGCGACATTGTTTCTATTAAGCAGGATACTCTCAAAAAAACCATTTACAGAAAAGACCAAAAGCGTGTGGTATATGTAACGGCAGATATGGCGGGAACCCTTGAAAGCCCTGTTTATGCCATACTGGGCATGGAAGAAAAGCTCCAAAAAATAAAGTTGCCCACAGGCTATAAAATAAACGAACTGTACATGGAGCAGCCTTCAGATGAAAGTGATTTTACCGTGAAATGGGATGGCGAGTGGCAAATCACCCTCGAGGTATTCCGTGATTTGGGGGTAGCATTTATGGTGGTTATTATCATTATTTACATGCTCATCGTGGGCTGGTTCCAAAACTTCAGGACACCGCTTGTTATGATGGTTGCCATACCGCTTTCTTTAATAGGTATTATACTGGGCCATTGGGCATTGGGCGCTTTCTTTACCGCAACTTCTTTTATAGGGATGATTGCGCTTGCTGGGGTAATGGTAAGGAATTCGGTATTACTTATAGATTTCATTGAAATACGGCTAAAAGAAAAGGTATTGCTTAAAGACGCTATTATTGAAGCTGGAGCCGTAAGAACCACCCCCATCCTGCTAACTACGGGAGCAGTTGTTATTGGGGCATCTATAATACTCTTCGACCCTATTTTTCAGGGATTGGCTATCTCTCTGGTTGCGGGAGCCATTGTTTCTACCATACTCACTTTGCTTGTAGTACCGGTAATCTATTATATAACAGAAAGAAAAAAAGAACCAAAAAGAGATAATAACATCTAAAATAAATAAAATGATAAACAGAATTATACGGGCAATAGCCGGCAGTTTTATACTTATAAGCCTTTTGCTGGCCGTTTATGTCGACCAAAACTGGCTGTGGTTTACCGCATTTGTAGGGGCAAACCTATTGCAATCCTCTATTACCAGGTGGTGCCTGATGGAAGATATCCTCAGGAAATTAGGTGTACAGGATAATAAATGTTGCAATCAGTAAATTAACGTAAATGAATGTTACTTTTGTTACTGTACAAAAAGTGGCATCATTTTATATTTGTATGGCATTGATAAAACTAAAATTTAAATACTATGTTCGGATTAATTAAAAATATGTTTGGGAAACCTGATACTATGGCTTTTACGGAGCTTATAAACAACGGCGCCTTTCTGGTAGACGTAAGGACTCCTGCCGAATTTTCAGAAGGGCATGTAAAAGGCTCGGTCAATATACCACTTGGCCAGTTGCAGGCACAACTTGCAAAATTTAAAGGAAAGGATAAAATCATAGTTTTTTGCCGGAGCGGTGCCCGCAGCAGCCAGGCAAAATCAATTTTAGAAAGCAATGGTTTTACCAATGTCATTAATGGAGGTACGTGGGTAGATATCAAAAAGTTGATATCGTAATCAAATAGATGTATCACCATACACAATAGGTGACTTTAATCATTTAGTAGTTTATATCCCCTTAATATGTTTGCCTCCATATTCATTAAATTTATAAATATTATTGTTCAAACCTTTTGAGGGTAAAACGGTGAGTACATTTCAAGAAACATATATAATTTATTTGATGTAAAAAGTAGTTGTGGTGGTTTGGAGTCATACTGCCACCCCGACTGTAGAGCCTTTCCTTGGCTTCAGTTAGCCCGCAAATACCCAGTATTTGCGGCTTTTTTTTTCATACCCTATATGAAAACGGCGTTTATATCAAAATTTTTGTGAATAATTAGGTGAGTATAATTACTGACGGTGTCCGGATCAGCAGCAGGGCAGTGAGCGCCAACAAGACAAAAATGGCGCTGAACAGGATATGTGCGGCCCACCTCATTGATACAAATCCCTACGCAAGGAATTCATGGCAATAGATTTCATATTGGCAACACCTCGTAACTGAATTACAGGTGCCGGCCATATAACAATTTATTATTTATTGAGCCTTGACTTCTTCATTAGAACTTACACCCCAACTGAGCCTCCCTTCCAAAATAAAATGCCAGGACAGTGCCAATCCAGGTGCTCATTAAAGGCAATAGGGCATTAAAGAGGTTTTTTACGTGTTCGGAATTCTCAGGTTCCTTAAAATAAAGCACAGAAATAACTATGATAGCCAGAAACGAAAAGCCTATCAGTACCATTGCCAGAATATCTCTCCGGTTACTTATTTCCCTATTCATTGATTTAGGGTTAAACATTAATTTCTAAACCAAAGGTACCGCCCGGGGAGGAGGCATGAAACGGGAAAAAGCCTATCGGCCAGGAGGGGATATTATGGTATAGGGCTGGATCCTAAAACTATTAAATGCCTATTAAAAAAATAGGGTTTTACCTACTTTTTTAAGTGCTTATTGTCAGATATTTGTATGATAATATTAAATACTAAAATGATGAACCTAAAAAGATTTAAACTGCCTCTTGTAGCGTTAGCAGCAACTACTATCACGTTTGTTAGCGTAAAATTTTTGGATAAAGGAATGGTGTGTAATAACGCCCCGTCGGAAACTCATTTAATTATTGATAAAACAAAATTACCATGTCCTACATGTTGGATCCAAAGCCATCAATGCATGAATATGATTTACAAAATTAATGGGAACGATATTCACATTGACGTAACCAATTTAAAAGATGATGAAGCAGATTGGCTGGAACTAAACGATGCTTATATAAATTTTCCTAAATCCAGGCCTGAAATTATTAAAGCCCATCTCATTGATGCCTCTGAAGTAGGTACCATCATTGCTAAGGAGACAGTATCTGTTGAAAAATTAAAAAAAGCAGCAGGGGCAGATTTTAAAGATGATTATTCCAAGTATTTTAGCTTTGATTTCCAGCCAAATGGTACTCAGTATGATCTTATTTATAAAGTAACGGACGATTTTGAGATTGATGGCAACTGTTTTTCGATGCCACTCCTGAAAGGTTTGCTTGAAAAGCATCCAACGGTTACGGAAATAACAATCAAGAAGGCGGAGATAAAGGGCAGCCCCGGTATTTTATTTTCCATCGCCGGGACAAATTATTATTATTATTATGATTATACCCGAATACCGAGAGCTCTTTAATTACAAATAGTGCGAAAAGCTAATTGCGCCATGAAGGAAACCATCAACTACATAATGCCCGCCTATATCCTCATTAGCTTCATTGCGGCAATCATCTGCCTTGACAGGGGCAAGCAGGACAATAAGATATTATTGATGATACTGGGGGTATCTGTCAGTACTGAAATTTTATCTGCGTTGCTGGCAGGTAAAGACCTTATCTATTCTGTTAGCTTTATCCTTCACAACGGACTGTGGCTGTATTTACTGGCGAGGGATATTATGAAAAAAACAGCCGTTATATTATTGCTCACGAGTTTTGTTGTTTTTGGCATCATTAACCTGTTGTGTATTAAGGGGCTGCATGAAATGAACAATTATACTTTTGTTGCTGGTGCCTTTTTATACCTTATCATTTTTATTTACGGGAGTTTTTACCAATTGCGCAGAGAAAATTTCCTGTTCTTTTTTTCGAATGATTACCTGTTGAGGTTCTCACCCGTAATTTTCTTTTTTGGGTTGAGCTTTACGTTTGCTTTTGACCTAAAGTCATTGCTGTACAAAGAAGTACTGGGTATAGAACTCCACTACTTCGTTACTCCCATCGTAAACCTTATTTATTACTCTCTTATAAATGTTTATATTTATAAGCAAAAACAATCTACAGATGATTGATAAGGTAGCGCTTGGCATCGTCATCATATTGCTCTTTGTGAGCATGCTTGTCTTGTTCTGTTTCCTGTTAATTAAACTGTACATCCACAAAATTAAGAGCTATACCAAACTTATTTACCAAAAAGACATTGAATTCCAAAAGACGCTCAACACTACAATCCTTGAAACGCAGGAGCAGGTGCTCAACAATATTTCGCAGGACCTCCATGATGATGCCGGGCAGCAGCTTACTTACGTAAATTTTATGCTCGAAAACCTGAAACTCGATTCGCCTGAGTTGAATGACGTGTTGCAGCCCCTATCAATGCAAATCAGTAGCATTTCTGATTCCATAAGGAGCCTGAGCCATTCGCTCAATAACCAGATGCTTATGCAGCAGGACTTCCTAAAAGTTCTCGAAGCAGAAGTGGAACGCCTGCAAAAACACGGCAAGATGGAGGTGACTTATGCATTTAAGGGTGACAGGAAAAAACAGTTTGCCACGGATGAAAAAATTGTGATCTACAGGATTTTCCAGGAAGTTACCAACAACATCATCAAACATGCCAAAGCCGGAAAAGTTATGATTAAGCTTAGCATAGTAC
This sequence comes from Flavobacterium cyanobacteriorum, assembly GCF_002251835.1. Lineage (GTDB taxonomy): Bacteria > Bacteroidota > Bacteroidia > Flavobacteriales > Flavobacteriaceae > Flavobacterium > Flavobacterium cyanobacteriorum. The sequence goes on along the minus strand of NZ_NOXV01000301.1, from coordinate 103,926 downwards.
CGCTATTTGTAATGGTGATAGCTGATGATGGCGTGGGATTCGATGTCACGGGAGAAGCTCTGCGAGGCAGTGATGGGTTGGGGCTTCCTAATATAATCAGCCGTGCTGCCCTGATAAATTATGAGGTAACGATACAATCCGTAACAGGGAAGGGCACTACTATTACCCTTTCGGAGAAAAAGAACTGAACCATGGAGAAAATTACCATAGGCATCATTGATGACCACAAAATTGTTAGGCACGGACTCATGGAACTGCTGCACAAACTCAATAACTACAAGGTTGTGCATGAGTTTGATAGTGGCGCAGGTTTTTTGGAAGCATTACCCCTAACCCCGATGCCCGACTTGCTCATACTCGATTATTCCATGCCTGGCACAAACGGCATCGAAGTGCTGAAAGCGCTGGGAGACAATGTAGTGGACTACAAGGTGCTGCTCCTTACACAGCATTTTGATGAAGACATAATCAATGCGGCATACCATCATGGCGCCCGGGGCTTCCTGCATAAGAACTGTACGGCACAGGAATTGAAAACCGCCATAGATAATATTATAAAAATTGGGTACACAAATGTTGTAGATATTCTGAAAAGAATAAGGAATTATGATCCTGAAGCAGTAAAAAAACCGGAGGTGGTACTTACCGGCAGGGAACTCGAATTCCTGAAACTGGTCTGTGACGAAAAAGAATATACCTATGAACAAATGGCCGACATCATGAAGTTATCGGTTAAGTCCATAGAATCCTACCGTACTGCCCTGTTTGACAAATTTGGCATAAAGTCAAAAGTGGGACTGGTCTTGTTTTCCCACAAATACCGTCTTACCGAACCTTTTTTATAACGGGAGGGCAGGTCCCGGACAGAATATGTATGGCTCCCCTCAGAATGAGCCAAGGCCTTTTTAATACGCTACAGGTAAAGCTTTCTTTACTGATATTATTCTGCAGTGAAGCGGTCTCATACTTTTCCTACAGCAGGCAGTGCCTTGAATTTCTTTGCTTTTATTGCTTCCCGTATGTATTCCTCCAGCTCTTTGGCACGAGCTTCGGCTGTATGGCCCTTTAATACTTTTTTCCTTGCGTTCTCCCCTATCCGCCTGCGCTCTTCATCGCTTATAGTATTCAGATAGTTTAGTACATCTTGGGTATTACGGGCAATAAGTATTTCTGAACCCTCTTCAAACAAAGACGTAAGCCCGTCCCAGTAATCAGAGATGATTGGCACACCGCAGGCAGCGGCTTCAAACAGGCGCACGCTTGGTGAATAACCTGCCTTTATCATGTCTTGGCGTGTTACATTTAGCGTGTACTTCTGCGTATTGTAAAAGTCCCTGTGCAGTGCGGGCGGCAGGTGCTCTATGCGTTCCACGTTTTCGGGCCAGTTTATGGATTCAGGATATTGCGGCCCAGCCACTACAAATGTACCTTCAGGATAAGCTGTAGCTGCATTATTTAAAAGCAGGTTAACAGTAGGCTGGCGGTCATCGCTATAGGTACCAAGATAGCCCAGTTCCCACTTAGCCGTTTTATTTTCAGGGTAATACTGTTCCGGGTCAACCGAACAATATAATGCCCTTGCCGCAGGTGAGCCATAATGCTGTTCTAAATGTTGCAGTATGGAGCCTCCGGTAAATGACAGATAGATGTCGTATTTACTGATAAGCTCCGGGGTAATATATTCATAATCCTGCCTCTGCAGCTTAGCCAGCGTTACAGGCGTATCTATATCATAAAAGGCTTTTATGCCTTTAGCTGTTTTTATAACCCACTCGCCTACCTCAACACCCTGCTGTACATAAGAGCCTACAATAACCACGTCGGCATTGGCCACTTCATCAGCATAGCTATTCCATAGCTCCTCATTGGTTTCGTATAGCGCCATTTTACAAAAGCCGGGGTTTGGCAGGTCGCGGTGTGGCGCGTACCACGGCACATCTTTTTCAAGGAACAGTATGTCATGGCCCAGTTTGGCAAGTTCCTTAAGCAAAGCCCTGTAAGTGGTAGCATGGCCGTTGCCCCATGATGATGTAACCGATAATCCTATTATTACAAATTTCATAGTGTAAGGTCATTAAATTGTGCCTGCACGTGCGCGGCAGACAATGATTTATTAATGATAGATTGCAGCAGCTCGGCCCTGTGGTTGTAGGTATGTGCAGCAAGCACTTTTCTATAACCTGCCTCGCCTATTTCACGGGCCCTTTCCTGAGTAAGGGTGCGGAGAATTTCCGTAACCTCATCACCGCTTTTAGCTACCAGTATCTCTATTCCCGGCTCAAAGAAAAAATCAATACCTTCCCAGTAATCTGTAATGATACACGCCCCTGCCCCTGCGGCTTCAAATACCCGGGTTGCAGGTGAGAAACCATACTTAGCCATACTGTCACGGCTTATGTTCAATACAGCCATTGGCGTGCAGTTCAATGCATTATGGTCGGCAGTGAAGACGTGACCAATGTACTTAATATTCTGTGGCATGTGTTTATCCTCCCATCCGCTCCCACCCAGCAAAAATGTATGCTGTGGCAGTTCAGCCGCAGGTTTCAGGAAAAACTCCTCTACACGGGCTTCCCTGTCGGGCAGGCGGTTGCCAAGGAAAGCAAGCGTACCTTCAAAACGTTCTTCAGGCGGTACAGGATGATGCGTATCGGTATCTAAGGCATTGTAAATAGGGATGCACTTTTGCGCGCCGTTCCTATCGTAAGCATCAATAACAGGCTGGCCACCTCCGTAGGTAAGTATGAAATCATATTGCGGTATCAGCCGGTTGAACTGGTCTGAGGGATCATTTTCAATCCTGTCGAGCGTTGCCGGTGCATCCACATCCCAAAAAATAACGAGATTATTTTCTTTCTTCAGGTTTGCTACTTCACGATCCAGCAGTTCGTCATAAGCGCCAACGCCGCTGGCTTTGATAACCACATCGGCTGTTGCTGCCTGTTCTATCAGCCTGCTTATTTCCTCCTGATTTGCCTGATATACCACTACCTTACAATAATCAGGGTCTTCAATATCCCTGTTCTTCTGGCGGTCGTAAATATCGGGCTCATAAAAAGTAACATTATGCCCCATAGTATTTAAAGCCTTTACAATACCCCGATAGTATGTGGCGGCTCCGTTCCAGTAGGCCGATACGATACTCGACCCGAAAAATGCTATATTTAGTTGGCTGGTGTTCATGCTTCTAATGTTTTTGTCTGCATCGGGTAGATGAGCGCCTCATTAAACCCTAATTGTTTCATAATATCTTCCAGTTCATTAACCCTGTGCGCGCAGGTATGCCTTGCCAGGATAGTTTTACGTCCGCGTTCAGCCAGTTTTTGTGCCAGTCCCTCATCAAAAAGCACTCTTTGAAGCTGTGCTTTCATCTCCTCACTATTTTTGGCCATATGGAAATCTTCGCCGGGTGTAAATAAGTTCTCCGCATCATCCCATGGAGAAGATACCAACGTAATGCCGCAGGACAATGCCTCAAACGGGCGTATGGTTGGTATGCCCGGCAGCCATTTTACATACGGCCCACGCGGTACATGCACAGTAACTTTATATTTGGCAAATACTTCAGGCGCTTTGTAATTGGGGAGCCAACCGCCATATTCAATACCGGCATCTTTAAGGGCTCTTAAGGCCTCATCCGGGTAGCGTACGCCATAAACCTTTGCCTTCAGCTTCAGTTCTTTTACTGGCTTTATAAGGAACTCCATCAGCTCCTCAGTGCGCTCATTATCGCCCCAGTTGCCAATCCAGACAAGGTCGCCTTCCTTTTCTGCAGAAGGCTGTGGCTTAAACAACCCAGCATCGGCAGCTTCATGCCATGTCCATACTTTTTCAATCCACTTATTATTCCTGTAAATATTGCTTATCACTTCGCCAAAAGCAAGGCATCCGTCATAATTGGCAAAGTCGTACTTGCCCATGCTCTCCACTTCCGATACTGCCCTATGATGCGTATCATGAAAAAGCAGTTTGTAGCCATATTTATCTTTTAACTCCCCTACAGTTGCCACGAGTTCCGGTTCATTCCATTCATGCACTATAACCAGGTCAGCACCTTTAAGCATAGCATCATAATCCGGTTTTACAGGATTGTAAAAACGTGCCTTCAGCATTGGGTAATATTTGGTAAACTCCTGCGCCTTCTCTTTGCCGTGGTCTTTAACAAGATTGGCAAGGCTCCAGTTCCCTTCCGGCTCATATACCTTCAGATTATGGCCCCGCTTAAGGAGTTCTTTTACGGTTCCCCTAAGGAAATGCGCGTTGCCGTGGTTCCAGTCGGAAGCAAGGGAATGATAAAATAATACTATATTCATACGTTCTGGTTTGTTAGTTCTTTATAATCTTCATGCACCAGTTTCTGATACAGCTGCATGTATTTGTCAGCCATTGCTGCGGCAGTAAAATCTTTGGCCCTTATTACTGCTTTTGCCGTCATTTTATGCCTTAGCTCCTCATCTGCAATCAGGTTTTGGATAATTGCTTTTGCAGATATTTCATCAAACGGATTAAAATATACCGCAGCATCACCCCAAATTTCCCTGAGTGTATCAATATTGCTTAGCGCTAAGGCACAGCCAGCGTTGGCAGCTTCTAATACTGCTAAACCGAAAGGCTCATATTTAGCGGGCATTACAAATATTGATGCCCTTTCCATACAGTGCTGCAAATCATCTTGTGGCATGTGTCCCAAAAACCTGACTTTTGCAGGTGTATAAGTTTCTCCGTCCGGACTTTCATTTTGCCCGGCTATATATACAGGCCACTCAAGTTCAGAAGCAATATTTGATAAAAGCTTAATATTTTTAGCCTCATCCCAAACCCTGCCTGCGCTTAATATGTAAGGCTCTTTTCGTAATGACCCGCAAACTTTCAGGTTCCTGCCGTTATAAATTGCTTCTGCAGAAGCAAACCCGCCATATATTGATTCCGCCTGTTGCAGCATGGCTACGGTAGGGGCTACTACAACATCTGAGAGCCTTAGTGCTTTCTCAACAAGCTCTTTATAACGTTCCCATTCCGGAGGGGCTTCCTCACTTTTTATGGCCTGCCACCATGTCTGCACACAGGAATGAAAGACAGTTATAACCGGACAGTTCCACCTGCCATTAATCTGCCCGTAGTTGTTGAAGTGGATAAGATTGGGCATTACCCTATCATGTACTGACTGTACCCATTGCCTGGCTTTTTCTACATCTTCCCACGGATTCTGCATCCACTCCAGCTTATAACTGCTTTCGTACAGGTGAACATTGCCTAGTTGCTCTACCTGCGTATTCTGCTCCTCATTGAGTAGCCCGCCCATCGTCACCAGGTGTACCTCTACATCATAGTCCTGCAGCGCCTTACAAAGGTCCATGCTGTAAGTCCACACTCCGCCTATGGTATCAGCCGTCATTAATATTTTAAGCCTGCCTTTCATAAATACGGTCTATTATTTCAGCCGTTTTTATAAATTCTTCAGCCGTTTTGGAATCATATCCTGTACCTTTTAATACTTCGTCAGCCCAGGCAATTCCTGCACGCCCGCTCCAATCATCGGGTGGCGACACCAATATTTCCTTATGAGTACCCTTATATTTTTCTGCGGTGAAATCATAGAAAGACCCGTTTATGTTTTTAAATGCCGCCCCGCCTTCGGTACCGTAAAATTTAGCTTCTATTACAGCATCCTGCCCCGCAGAAACATGCCATGAACACTCCAGGCTTATAGCGGTATCTGCATCGGTCATCATTAAAACCCGGGCGAAATCTTCTACTTTTTCTTCCTTTGGCTCAAGTTTTTCCCCTTTACAAAATAATTGGCTGCTTATTTCAGTAATTTCAGGGAAACCGAGCGACCATAAGGCAAGGTCAACAAGGTGAATGCCTAAATCCATAACACAACCCCCACCGGAACGCTTTATATCATAAAACCACTCCTTATCCGGCCCATAAGCGTTGTGGAACGTCAAGTCAACAGCATACACTTTACCTATTTGTCCACTTGTAATAACATCATACACCGCTTTAAAAGCCTTTGTATAGCGATAGGATAAATCAACTGCCAGCAGCTTATCAGCCTGCTTTGAGGCCTGCACTACCTGCCTTACCTCATCAGCAGTACGGCCAAGCGGCTTCTGGCAGAAAACAGCCTTGCCTGCATTCAGCGCTTCAACCGATTGTGCCGCATGCATAGCGCTGGGCGTAGCTATAACAATACCATCAAGGCCTGGGTTACTATAAATACTTTCAGGTGTATCCGTTACCAGTGCATTGGGCGCTGATTTCAATGCCTCGGTGGCATTTTGTTCATACGGTTCTGAGATGATGGCTGCTTCGGCTTTTCCCGCGTTAAGCAATACTTCCATGCGGTTGCGGCCAATCCAGCCTACGCCAATAAATCCCAGTGAAAGTGTTTTTTTATCCTGTTGTTCTTCTGTTAGTGCCATGGTAATTACTCATTAATGATAAGTGCTTTAATAAAGCCATCGGGCCTGCCGGTAAGGTGGCTGAATGCCTCCTGTGCTTTCTCCAACAGAAAAGAATGTGTAAACAGTGGGAACGGGTCCATCTGCCCATTTTCAATAGCTGTAATGGCATCACGCATACCCTGTAGATACTGCTGTGGGTCGCGCTCATGGGCGCTAATCATATCAATGCCCCTCCAGTTCAGCATCTGCACGTTTACCTGCCTCATACCGTCCTGGTGGAAACCTGCCACAATCAATTTCCCTCTTTCAGCAGTCAGTTCTATTGACAGGTTCAGCGGCCATTCTTTGCCTGTAACCTCAATTACACGTTCGCAAAGTTTATTGTCTGTTATTTCTGTTACTCTTTTGATGATTTTATAGTGGTCGTCCATCGGCACAAGATAATCTGCTCCTGCATTGGTGGCAGTTTCCAGTGAAAATTCACGTTTTGAAACAGCTATTACCTCTGCCCCGGCCGATTTGCAAAGCTGCACCAGTAATGCCCCTAAAAAGCCTGCACCCACTATGGCTACCTTCTGCCCTTTTTGGATGTCGCTACGTTTGAAAATATTCATGGCGCAACCCAACGGTTCCCCCGGGAAAGGCTTCCCATCCAGAGAAGCAGGTAACTTTACAACTTCATCCGCTTTAGCAATATCATATTGTGCATAGGCGTTGTATGACAGGCAGGCCACACGTTCGCCTTCTTCAATGCCCTCTACGCCTTTACCTAGTTTATCTACTACACCCCAGCCTTCATGCCCCGGGTTACCCGCGGGTATGGGATAGCTGAACCAGTGACGCCCTTCCCATACCGGGATGTTGGAGGCGCATACGCCTGAACCTTCCAGCTTTATCCTTACTTCTCCTTCTCGCGGCTCCGGCATCGGCACATTCCGTAATTCAGCTTTTCCCGGTGTAGTAAGCACTACTGCCTGCATAGTAGCTGTGCGTGCAGTTGTAGTGGTTTCTACAGTGGTTACTGTTCCTGTTTCCATTATATTGCAATAGCTTTAGATATACTTCTTTCAGGCAATTCTATCCCTCTTGTTTCGCATAGCCATGACAGTAATCCTTCTACACCGTCATTTACTGAATATTTTGGCTTCCATCCTGTAGCTTTCCTGAATTTTTTCGTATCAGATACATAATACTGCTGATCTCCCGTACGCCATTCCTCAAAAGTTATGTCCATCACCTTGCCGGTTTTATCTTTAATAATGTCAAGTATCTCAACAAGGCTAACCGTATTTTCGGCTCCTCCACCAATGTTGAATGCCTGTCCTGCAATTTTATCAATGTTTTTCTGAGCCAAAACAAACGCATCTACCAGGTCTTCTACATAAAGGATATCGCGTACCTGTTTTCCGTTACCATAAATCGTGACAGGATTGTCCTGAAGCGCCTGTATAAGGAAGTGTGCCACCCAGCCCTGGTCTTCATTACCAAACTGGTGAGGTCCGTAAATACAGCTCATCCTGAATACAGCAGTCTTTAAACCATAAGACCTTGAATAATCAAGCACATACTGGTCGGCAGCGCCTTTAGAGCAACCGTAAGGGCTGTGGAAATCCAAAGACCTGCTTTCGTCAATACCATTTTCCCTGAAGTATTTATCTTCAGGATAATAGCGGGTATTATCCGTTTTAAGGCCAAGGTCCAGCAGGTCACCGTAGACTTTGTTGGTAGAAGTAAATACCAGTGGCGGCTTGTTTGGCGATTTACGGATAGCTTCCAGAATGTTGAATGTGCCTGCAATATTCACTTCAAAATCATGCGTAGGGTTGATTAATGATGACGTTACCGCCACCTGTGCCGAAAAGTGGAATACCTGCTCTGCACCTTTTACGCATTCCTCGAGTATTCTTTTTTCCCTGATGTCGGCCACCTGCACTATTAGCTTATCGCCATACTCTTTTTGCAGCCATTGCAGGTTTTGCTCTACACCGGCACGCGAAAGGTTATCATAAATCATTACTTTTTTGCCTTCACTAAGTAGGCGGCTGGCAAGGTTAGTCCCAATAAAGCCCGCGCCCCCTGTAATCAATGTATATTTTTCTTTTTCATTAATAGCATATTGCTTGCTGATGTAGTTATGCCTGTTTATATTTTCCATACCTTCTTTGGCTAATAATTTATACAAAAGCTTCTCTGTCCCATCATGTCTTTTCATGCCGAAGTAATACTCCCTGTCATCCAGGTGAAAGCCTGCAACCGTTGCATATTGCGGATCGAGGTCGCTTAATCCGTACCAGTAAATCCTGTCAGCTGTAGAATTGATTACTTCTTTAAACTGCTCCCACTGCTTCACCTCATCACCCTGCCAGGTAGAGAAACCTGCTTCGCTAATCCAGATTTGAGTATTCAGGCCATTACTTTCCAGTACTTCACGCACGGCACGAAGGTTCTCTTCCCATCCGTCCCACACCTGGTCAAATGTTTCAGGAAAACCATGTACACCTACAGCGTCAATATATTGAAGCACCCCCCTTTCAGTCATGGTTTGCAGCCAGTTAGGATCTATAGGGCTCATGCCGCCAAGCAGCGTTTTTTTTCCCCTGTGCTGTGCCCAGTAGGCCGCGTTGCCTATCATTTCGGCAAACTTGTTCCAGGATGTATCGAGTGTAAAGTCGTACTCAACTATATTGTTTGGCTCATTCCAAAGCTCTATCCAGTTAAAATAATCACCGTAGCGGGTTATCATTACATCAATAAAATCAGCATAGGCTTTTAGGTACTTTGGCGGTGCCGATACCCTGTCTGCCTCTCCCATTGATGGCGGTGTATATAAAAAACAAGGCAGTATCTCCACATGCCTGCTTAGTTCAGGAAAAAGCCAGTCGTACCATTCAGGACTGCCTTCCACATGCCATTCGGCCCATGAAACACCTGTACGTAGTTTTGTTATTCCCAGTTTTTTTAAATCTTTTATAGCCTGTTTTACTTTTTCGTATTGCCCGGGGCGGAACCACTCCACCATACCAATTTTTGACGTATCCGGCTTAACTGTTACTTTTTTCATACTTAAAAATTAAACGGTTAAACCTCTTGAGGCAAGTTCTTCGGTTGCTTTGCTTACGCTGTCTACAGCTATTTGCCCTTCAAGCCATTCGGCCAGTTCGGCCAGGCCTTCTTCAAAATCTACCTGTGGCTCATAGCCAAGTACGCGTTTTGCTTTGGTAAGGTCAGAGAAGCAGTGGCGTATATCGCCAACCCTGTATTTTGCAGTAATCTGTGCAGGGATATCCTTGCCCATAACCTTAGCAAGCTTTTCGGCAATTTCAACAATTGTATATTGGTTGCCGCTGCCCACGTTAAACACTTCCCCCTCAGCTTCAGGAGTTTCCAGTGCAAGGCGGCAGGCGCGTGCTACATCTTTTACGTGTACAAAATCCCTTTTTTGCAGGCCGTCCTCAAATATCAGTGGTGAGTTATCATTAAGCAGGCGCGATGCAAAGATTGCCAGTACTCCTGTGTATGGGTTTGATAATGCCTGGCGCGTACCATATACATTAAAAAAGCGAAGCGCTGTAGTTGGTATATTATACGCCTTACCGGTTATAAGGCAAAGGCGCTCCTGGTCGTATTTTGAAAGCGCGTAAACCGATGAAAGCGATGGTTTTTTAGTTTCCGGTGTTGGCAGTGGAGAAAAATCAGCCGCTTCATCATACAGGTTCCATTGCTGTTTCCTGAGGTCGTCAATACTTCTTTCGCCTTCCTGTACAAGGCCGCCTTGCGAATCTTTATATAAGCCTTCGCCATATATGCTCATGCTTGAGGCTACAACCAGCTTTTTAACCGGATTTTCAATCAGCGCCTCGAGAAGCACGGCTGTACCCACATTGTTTACATCGGTATACTCTTTTATCTGGTACATGCTCTGGCCTACACCTACCATAGCCGCAAAATGGAAAACCGCATCAACACCCTGCAATGCATCAGCTACTGTATCTTTATCCCTTACATCTCCCACTATCAGTTCTACCTCCGGGTTAAGGTATTGCGGCCTTCCGGCACCGGGCCCGTGTACCTGCTCGCTTAAATTATCAAGCGCACGCACTTCATACCCTTTTTCAATCAGCTCATCAGCAAGGTGCGAACCAATAAATCCGGCGCCCCCTGTAATTAAAACTCTTTTTTTCATAGTCCTTTTGTTAATTTAGTAGTTGGTTCTTTTAAAAATCCTGCGCCGCAGGCCTTGTAATTATCTTATTTATTCCTGTCCCCTTTTTTTTGCTGATGGCATAAAAAACATCTTCGGCTATATCTTCTGCCGAAAGGCTTCCTACGCCTATATCTTTAACACTTTTATTGCCCGACACTTCATTTTTAAAAAATTCCGTGTCTACAACTCCGGGCGCCACTATGGTTACCCTAACCCCCGGCAGCGTTTCAAGCCGTAAAGTTTCGGCTATCATTTCCACTGCTGCTTTTGAAGCACCATAAATACCTCCGTATGCGTAAGCCTTCGTTGCGGCAACTGATGATATAATTACTACTTCTCCCTCTCCTTGCTCCTCCATTGGTGGCACAAATGCCCTGATGCACCGCAACACGCCCATAACATTAAGGTCAATAACTTCATGCCACTTTTCAGGATCGCCTTCTGTTAGCCGCTCGTGTATTCCCCTTCCTGCGGATAGCACCAGTGTGTCGGGCAGCCTTCCGTAGCTTTTTAAAACACCTGCAAAAAGGCCGTTAACCGCATCCGCGTCTCTCACATCACAACCAAAATATTCAATATTGTGCCGGCTTACAGCAGGCGGAACAATATCGGCTATGACGACCTTATAATCTTCTAAGGCAAATTTTCTGGCTATTGCATTTCCTATACCACCTGAACCGCCGGTTACCAAAGCAAGATGGGAAGAAGAAGATGCCATATTTTACCCGGTTTTAACTCTTACAGCGGGATTTCAGCTACAAAACTTAAGGATTTGTTAAATTTTGTGAGATAATTCCTGCTGCCTCATATCACAAATTTACCTCCACATACCTGCCATGTCCTTACATAATTTTTCACATCCGTTGCATAATTGTGCAAACCGCAAACATTTCTTACTGAATAAAAGTTAAAAAATAAGGGCTGCTCCTTTTTGAGGAACAGCCCTTAGTGAAAAACGACTTATTAATTTAATTTTTGAGCGAAGCCATGTCAATCACAAACCTGTATTTTACATCGCTTTTTATCATACGTTCATAAGCTTCGTTTATATAGTCCATATTAATGACCTCTACATCTGACACTATATTATGTTCGGCACAATAATCCAGCATTTCCTGTGTTTCGGCTATGCCGCCTATTAAACTCCCCATAATGCTCCTTCTTTTGCCGATAAGGCTGAATGCGGGAACCTGTGAAGGCACAGGCGGGATTCCGAGTATTACCATAGTACCGTTCTTCCTGAGCAGGCCGGTATAATCGCTGTAATTATGCTGTGCGGACACCGTGTTGATAATTACATCGAATGTATTTACGAGTGAACTCATCGTATTTTTATCAGACGTGAGTGCAAAATTATGTGCGCCCAGCTTTTTAGCATCAGCTTCCTTAGACGGGGAGGCACTAAGCATGGTAACTTCCGCACCAAACGAAGCGGCAAATTTCACTGCCATATGCCCGAGGCCGCCAAGTCCCAGTACTGCTACTTTATGGCCTTTACCCACTTTCAGGTACCTCAGCGGCGAATAGGTGGTAATACCGGCACATAACAAAGGGGCAACTCCTTCAAGCGGTAATTTTTCCGAGATATGCAACGCATAATTTTCATCTACACTGATACTCGTGGAATAGCCTCCGTAGGTTGGAATGGTTGTCCCGCGCTCAAAGCTGTTGTAGGTACCTGTCATTCCCTCCTCACAATACTGCTCTTCCCCTTCGCGGCAGCTTGGGCAGGTACGGCAGGAGTCCACAAAGCAGCCTACACCAGCCAGGTCGCCAATTTTAAACTTGGTAACGCTGCTGCCAACATTTATGACACGGCCCGTAATTTCATGGCCGGGTACCAGCGGATATTTAGCCGGGCCCCATTCACTACGGGCCGAATGTATATCACTGTGGCACACACCACTGTATAAAATATCAATCTGTATCTGGTTTGGGGCGAGTTCTTTCCTTTCAAAACTAAAAGGCTTAAGGGGAGTTTTGGCGTCATACGCCGCATATGCATTTACCTGTATCATATATTTATGTTTTAGTGCTATAAATTTACAATAATATAAGCATGTGTGTTTTACGGGTATGTTAATTCACTACCTGCAAATATGGCATTTATGGCTTTATAATTAACAGCGAGGGGGTATGGTTAAGCCATATACTGCGCGATTCAATAAGTTTACGCCAGCTCTCAACACTTATTATCATCAGGTCCTGGCCCTGCAGGAATTCTTTTTCGAGCTTCCTCTGGTTTAGCAGTTTTATATGGTTAGGTGCGGTATGCTCAATACTTTGTATCGTTTCCTTGATATGCGGGTTATCCTTGATATGGCTTGCATTAAGCACTGTAACCTGTGATCCGGCATTGCTTATAAGTTTGCGGGCATAATCAATAAGAAAGGCATCTGCCGTATCAAAAATGGCCACAAAAACTTTTTCGGTGCCTTTAAATTCTTTATCAACAAATACCCCCACAGGTGATTCTGTTTTGTTTAATATTTGTTGTGTCTTTTCATCGAAAGGCGAATTTTCAAAGAGTTTTTCCTTACCTGTAAAAGTGTTGAGCAGGCTTTCAGGATTTATAATCCGTGTAGTAAAGCCTAGTATCTTGCCCAGCAGCGTACCTTCAAAAATGGATTGCCCAATATCAATTAACACCAGGTCAAACTCGCCTTTATTTGCCACGGTTGCTATATCCGCATCCATATCGGTAGTGGCCCGGAAAAGGGTGGTTACCTTCTGTTTGAGCGTTTCTGCTTCAGCTATAATAGGCTTAAAGCTTTCCTTCTCATACTCGTCAATGTTGAATGTATGGATTTCGTTACTGGGCGAAACATGCATAGCCGTAACCATGGCATTGCCACTAAGCTTGCGTACAAAGCTGTTGGCCAGGCGTAACAGTGTTTTTCCACCTTCAGGACTGTCAAATGATACGAGTACTTTGAACTGGCTTACCTGCCTGATTTCGGCTGGTATGTAGTTCTTTTTCCTATTGAATATAAAGCCTATAAGGTCCAGCGCCGGCCCTGTCATAAAAGTAGTAGCCAATGCCATGATAACCATCATGGAAAAGACCTCTTTAGAAAGTACACCAAGGTCAAAACCAATGTTTAGAACAATAAGTTCCATGAGCCCGCGGGTATTCATGAGGGCACCTATAGTAAAGCTGTCACGCCAGTTCTGCCCCACAAACCTGGCAGTGATGGCGCTTCCAAGGAATTTGCCTACTACAGCCACAAGAATGATAAAGCCACACACTTCCCACATGTAAGGGTCATCAAGAAGGCCAATCTGTGTCCGGAGGCCGGTAAATACAAAAAAAAGAGGCAATAACATGATTTGCGAAACATCCTCCACTTTTTCAATGAAAAGGTTCCTGAAGCGCATGCTCTCCGGCATAATAGCACCGGCCATAAAAGCTCCAAAAAGGGCGTGTATCCCTATAATTTCGGTAGTGTAGGCTGAAATCAGAAGTGTGAGGAAGAATATAGCCACAACGGGTTTTGAAACATTTTCTTTATTGCCATAGAGGTCGCCAATCCTTTTCAGGAATGGCCGGACAACATAAAGCATCAGGAGTACATATAGCACCGAAAGCCCTAATATGTAAAGTGAACTTACGAAAGAGCCTGCTTTTACAATAGCAATTACAGCCGCAAGTATGCACCAGGCGGTGACGTCATCTGCGGCAGCACAGGTAATTACAAGTGCTCCAATACGGGTGCGGTGCAGCCCCCTTTCCTGCACTATCCTGGCCAGAACCGGAAAAGCGGTAATACTCATGGCTATACCCAAAAAAAGGCAGAACGAGGAAAAAGCAATACCCTGCGGTGCAAACTGGTCATAGATGAAATAAGCCAGAACCGTACCAAGTGTAAATGGGATGATGATGCTGGCATGGCTTATTATCACGGCATCTTTCGCTTTATTCCGCAGTACGCTCAGGTCCAGCTCCATACCCACGACATACATGAATAGTATAAGCCCTATCTGGCTCAGGAACTGGAGGTTGCCCAATGATTCTTTTGGAAAAAGCAGGGCTGAATATTCCGGGAAGAACATGCCCATGAGCGATGGCCCCAACACAATACCGGCAATCATTTCGCCAATTACAGTAGGCTGGCCTATGCGCTTGCATATCCAGCCGAACAGGCGTGCCACAAACAAAATAGCTATAATCTGCACCAGCAGCAATGCAAGCGGGTGTGTAAGATTAACATGTAATGAGTCAAGAAAATCCTGCCACTGGCCCTTGCCGGTAGTTTTATCAACTATTTGGCGGCCCGCTTCAAGCTTTTTGCCGTTCTTTAATGCCCAGAATATAATTGCAGAGAAAATAACTATAACCGCGATGTAAAAAAGGCTGTTCTTAAATCTTTTCATGATTGTGGCTTAATTATGGCGCAATATTACTGAGAAAAAAACCATGCAGGCATGGCATTGCCCTGTCTTGTAACAGGATTTGTAACGAGTAGGCTAAAATATGTAATAAAATACACTATTGCCTTACAAGCCTGGCAAATTCTGCGCGGTAAATTTCGCTAAGGGGAAAAGTGTAGGCCCTGCCATCAGGCATGTTGATATCGGCAGTAATTTCGTCATGCGAATAATACTGAACATGTTTAAGGGCAATAGCGGCCCTTTTATTAATCCGTACAAAATCATTCTGCGGAAGCAATTCCAGCAGCTTTTCAAAAGAAAGGTTTTTGGCAAGTATACGGGAATTATCATTAAGCAGTATTACCTTATCCCTGCTGTCAATATCTGATGTCATGATGCAAAAAATCCTGTCAGTTGTAATCAGGGCTTTGCCCCTGTCGGTATTCAGCTGCACCTGCTTTACCTGGACGGGCTTTTCCATGAGTGCCATTACTTTTTTTACAGCCTGCATCAGGCGTTCGGGCTTTACAGGCTTTACTACATAGTCAACCGCATCCCTGTCAAAGGCATCTACGGCAAAATTTTTATAAGCTGTAGTAAAAACCACCGCCTTGCCTCTGACTGCGTCTGCCACCTGCAGGCCGTTGAGCCCGGGCATCTCTATATCCGATATCAGGAGGTCATACTCGAGCGTATTTTGTTCTCTCAGGAATATTTCGGGGCTGTTGAAAGCCTTTATAACCTCAAGCTCCGGTATCTGCTCACAAAGCATCTTCAGGTAGGCAAGCCCCGGGAGCTCATCATCAAGCAGTAAGCATCTGATTTTTGTGTTCAAGCAGGTTGATTTTTAATTGTGCTACGTATACGTCTTCTTCAATATAACGCTCCAGCCGGAAACAGGACTTATAAATAATCCTGAGCCGCTGCTCAAGCGTTGTTGATCCAATGCCGCTATGCTCTTTGAGGAAAGTAGATTTACCAGATATTTTATTGGACACTGTAAGCATAAAATTATTATCCCTGAATTCAATTACGACCGATATAAAAGCATCCGGGCTTTGCAGGTCGGCATGTTTAAACGCGTTTTCAATAAGGTCAATTGAAATAAGCGGCGCCAGTATCTTTTGGTCATAGAGCTGGTCCTGTTCATCAATTTTCTTTTTTATGCTCATTGAAAATAAAGGGCTTATCTTTATTTTATTAATTTCAATGAGGTTAAGCGCAAAATCTATTTCCTCGCGTGGGCTTACAAAGCGGTTTTGGCTTTCATATAATATATAATCCAGCACATTGGACAATTTATCCATAGCGAAGTAGGTCTGGTACGCGTGGGACTGTATAGAATTGAGGATATTTTTAAACAAGTGCGGATTGAGCCGCCCTTCAAGGGTTTGCAACTGAAGCGTATTGAGTTTGTTTTCCATATCAAGGAAACGGTCCTGTAACTCTTCCTTTACCTTTTGAGATTGTTTTAGTTTTACGGATAATGAAATAATCACCGTAATTGCTACAGCAAGGAAAGTTAGTAGTATAATGGTGAGGGCTGGCATGGTTTTATTTTTGTACCGGCTGTCCGGCTTCCGTCCAGGCATCCATTCCGCCTTCCAGCTCTACAATATTTTTAAAATTGTTTGCCTTCATGATGGCTACGGCTTCGGCACTCCGCCCTCCTACTTTACAATACACGTAAACAGGCTTATTTTTATCAAGCTTATTTATCCGCTGTTCAAAATCTTTGTCATAAACATGCAGGTTTACGGCATAAGCAATACGCCCTGCTTTGTATTCCTTAGGGGTACGCACATCAATAACCTGGCCTTTGCTGGCAGCCATTTCCCGGGCAAACTTAACCGGGGGTAATAATTTATGCTGAGCCTGGCAGGTTAATAACCCCAGCAACATTATAATAGCAGGAAGTATAGTTTTCATTGTGTATTTTTTTGTAAAGATAATAAAATGCGCCTAGTAGTACATTTTCATTTCGTACTGGCCGAAATATTCTTCCAGACCAATTTTCCTGAAGAAATTAACGCCGCCCTTATCCGAAAGGTCATAGTTTACAAAATTTATTTCCCCAAGCGTAGCCAGATGGCCAAAGATAGCACTGCCCACACCTTTGCGCCGCCATTCCGGCTTTACACCAAATTGCTTGGTCCTTCCGTTAAAAGTATCGTAAATAGCAAAACCTGTCCGCTCATCGCCTGCATAAGCCTCAAAAAAACGGTGCCTGCCCTTTGCCCGTTCTATGCACTGCCAGTTGTTTTGCCAGGTAGGCTGTACGGTAGCGCATGTGGCAACAAAATCCCAGTCAGTACCACCCACCTCCTTTACAGCCACATTATGTATTCCTGCCACCTGCGGAATCCCTTTAAAAGAAGCTATCTCACGGACAGCAGTAAAACCCATATTTTTATAGATATGTATGGCGGGCAGGTTATCATTAAGGACTTCGAGCTGGTGGTGCCTGTACCCCTGCTCTTTTAGCAGTGGCAGGATGTAAGTATACATCTTCTGGGCTATCTGCTGCCCCCTGTATGGAGGGACAACGCCCGTACCGGCATTAAAAACATATTTTATTCCGCCTGTCTGGTCTAGGCCATGAAGTAGGAAGCCCACCAGCCTGCCGCCGACAAATGCGCCTGCAGAAGCTTCTGGTTTAATATTTTCGGCAGCAAATTTTGTAAGAAGAAAATGCTCATTAACATTAAATTTAATTTTATAGTCAGAAAATGCTTCATTAAAAACTTCTGCGATAGCAGCTAAAGGCACTCCCGCTAATGTCCCTATCTCCATTATTTCTTTATTATAAATGTACCTGCTATTAGTGCCAGTTCCTTATTAGTGAGTTTTGAAGTATTTTTAAGTATTCTTATAAATTCTTCTGTTTCTTCTTTAGTGGCAGGGCAGCCTATATTCTCTTTATTGCTGTCCAGCGAATCTTCCAGTACCTTGCCCTGCGTATCCAATATTACAAAAAATGGGACGCCGGAGTCACTGCCGTTATATTGCGCGAGCAACCCTTCCGCACCCGGATTTTCGAGATCCTTCTTCTTTGGAGGCTCCTGTACATCAAGGTGCGTAATCACATAGTACCGGTCAAACAATGGCTTCAGTTGCGGAAGGGCCATCTGGCTGTCCATCTTCCTGCACCAGCTGCACCAAGAGGCCTGAAAAATAAGAAAAACCTTTTTATTTTCTTTCCGCGCCGTAGCAAAAGCTTTTTCCATAACTGCAGAAGCAGTCAATTGCGGCTGCGCTCCCCCTTTCAGGTAAATGGTCAGGAATATGGCTGCCAGCAGGATTCTTTTTACCTTCATAATTAATTAAATTTTTAGTTGACGCAGCAAGTTATAAAATTTAGGCTTCTTTTTGTAAGATATTATACCAATAACCTTTTTTTAACGAGGAAATGCTTTTTTTTAAGATTAATTATTAGTAGCATTTGCCTAAAAATATATACTTTGCAGCTTTAAATCAAAAAGCAAGCAGGAAGGATTACTATGAAGATGCACAGGGATATACTTATTATTGAAGATGATGAAGATGACAGGGAGATTTTAAAAGAGATATTCAGGGATTTAGGATACAAAAACAACCTTGTGTTTTTTTCTGATAGTACGCAGGTAGTAGAATACCTCAGAAGGCCGGACATTCACCCATTTATTATTATTTCAGATATCAACATGCCTAAACTTGGCGGGTTTGAACTGCGCGATACAATACTTAATGAAGAAATACTTATGGACAAAGACATCCCGTATATATTCATTTCAAATGCGCAGGATGAAAAATCCATTAAAGAGGCCAACAAGCTGCACATTCAGGGCTTTATCCAAAAAGGCGATGATTACGCCAGATACAAGGAAAAAATAAAGAACCTGGTTGATTACTGGAGGGAAAACATTAATACTTTCAAGTCAAAGAAAACTTCTTAGCCTTACAGTTTTGCCTATATTATCAGTTCTTAAGATATTTTTTTTTTAGGGAGCAGCCGGCTAAGTGTACTTTTGCTGTCGTCTCCTCCCGCTATCAGCTATATCTCCGTGCCGCCATAAGTGCGGCGGCACGGAGGATGCCGCTTCTATCGGGGCTGTACCTATACACCAATACTTCCCGGCCGGCTTTATCATGCTGCACTAAATACTTCCTTACCAAACTATAGGTAGAATTACTCATCATAAATCTAGTTTTTCTTTAAAAAAAAAAGGCTGCCCCATTCCTGAAGCAGCCCTTTTTTATAAATATTAAAATTTACTGTTTTTTAACTACTTTTATAGTTGTAACAGTATCGCCAGCAGTAACATTAACTATATAAGTGCCATCTGCTAGTGCTGACATGTCAACTGTAGCCGAAGCAGCGTTAAGCTGTTGCTTAACAACCGGCTGACCAAGCATATTATATACTTCAACAGATGTAATTTCTGTAGCGTAAACCAGGTTTAGCCTGTCTTTTACAGGGTTAGGATAGTACGAGAATGACGCGGCATCAAATCCCCTGTTACTTAATACTTCTGTAATAAGTACTGCCAGCGGGGCGCTTGTGCAGCCGCCAACCGTAATGGTACCCCAGTAAGTATTACCGGCAAATACCTGTGTGCCCGGAGCATATGCTGATGTACCTGCAATAGCGTCAGCCTGTGTCGGATACCATATTACACCCGTTTCATTTACTACAATATCTTCAATTGTGGCTTCCTCAGGTGTAGCAGCGGTTATGGCCTGCTGTGTATCGCCTGTTGGAGCATTTACATTGACTATAGTTACCACAAAGTTGTCCTGGTCCGTACAATTTGGTGTAGTACCGCTTTGGGCATATACATAAATAGTCTGCGTTGAAGTAATCACTGTACCGGCGGCAAGCACTGTACCTCCTCCGTTAGGGGCAGTATAGTAGTTACCTGTTGTAAGGGCAGGGAGTATGTAGCTTCCACAAGCTGTTACATCATTAGGGGCAACAACTACAGGGGCATTAAATATTGTTACTACAAAACTGTCTTCAGAAGTACAGTTAGGCGTTGTACCTGTTTGTGCGTATACATAAATTGTCTGCGTTGAAGTAATCAGGTCACCTGCCAAAAGCATGGATCCGCCGGCATTAGGTTGCGTGTAATAATTTCCTACTGTAAGGGCAGGAAGCGCATAGCTTTCGCAAGCCGAAGCATCATCAGGCGCAACAGCAACAGGTGCATTAACTATAGTTACTACAAAGTCGTCTTCAGCAGTACAGTTTGGTGTAGTGCCGCTTTGGGCATACACATAAATAGTCTGCGTTGAAGTAATCGCAGTACCGGCGGCAAGCAAAGTGCCTCCCCCGTTAGGAGCCGTGTAGTAGTTACCTGTTGTAAGGGCGGGAAGCGTGTAGCTTCCGCAAGCCGTAACATCGGCAGGAGCCGTAACGGTAATGTTGTTTATGGCCACTACAACTTCAGTCCTTGCTGTACTTTCGCATCCGTCTATTGTTTGTGATGCAAAATAGTTTTCACCGTTAACTAACGCTGTAGTACCGTCAAGTGCAGTACCGCCTGTTGCAGCGGCATACCATTTAACAGCCGTTCCCGTAGCAGCAAGGCTTGCAACTGTAGCGCCTGAACAGAAACTCTGTGCAGCGTTGGCAGTTGGTGCATTAATAGCATTAACCGTAAGTACACCGTTTACATTTGATGTACCGTTCCAGGGGCCGTTTGTAGCACCATAGAGGTAAGGGCCTGTTAAGTATTGGTAACGGAATGCATAATAATAGGTGCCTGCTGAAAGGCCGGTAATATTATAAATAAACTCATCATTATTACCCACCTGAACATTAAATGCAGCCGGTTGCCATGCAGATTGAGGCCATGTTGCAGGATCACTGTTGGTTGTTGAAACGGCAACCCAGGCCTGCATTCCGGCAGCCTGCCCCGGGCCATTGGTGATACCGTCTTTCCATACTTGTCCGTATATGGTATGGTTTCCGCATGTGTTGATAGTACCGTTTGGAGGGAACTGCAGGTTGCCCCAGCCTATTGAGCAGTCCGTACTGTTCACAGTAACGGTTTGGACTGATGTACAACTGCCAAGTGTAGCTGTAGCTGTGTAAACCGTGTTGGCAGTAACGGAAGGTTTCACATATACCGTCCTTGCGCCGGTTCCGGCTACATAAGGCAATGTCGCTGCCGCATCAGTATAAAGATCTGTAGCAGGTGTCCATGTAACTGGTGTTTCAACCTGTCCTGCAAAGATTAGGTTAAACCTTCTGGTAGATAAAGTACCTGTTGTTGCTGTCAGGTTATTAAAGTTGAACAATGTTGTATTAGCGCCCGAGTCTGTGAAAAACGTCTGGGCATTATTGGTAGAGTCGATACCTGTATGGCTCACACTTATTACAATATTTGATGTACCGTCCCAAATATATGGAGTAGTAAATGTAATTGTATTTAGGCCTACAGCGTGGTTATAAGTAACCGGGCCGAATACAGTTGCAAAGCCGGCTTCGTTTAAGTAGGTTGTATTAGGGAATACAGCATTGGCAGTAGTACCAACCCTTACTGTATAAGCTGATGTACTTGAAGCACTGCCTACAGTAGCTATATTATAGGTAATAGCTGTAATTGGGCCAGCTTTTAATCCTGCGGCTGTCAGTTCAGCAGCGGTGTAGATAGTCTGGCTCTTATAACTGATCCTCCTGTTGTTAAATGCCGTTAACTCTTCTGTATCAGTGGTTCTTGTTGTAGCTGTACCTATTGTAACAGTACCATTTGTTAAACCTCCTGTTGCTGAAAGAGTAACAACCGTATTGTTGCATACAGGATTTGTAACCGGTGATATAGCCAGAGCCGAAGGCCTTGGATTAACCGTAATATTTACTGTTGCAGTACTGCTGCACAACGCGCCTCCCGTTTGCGATGCTGTAAGCGTATATACGGTAGACGCTGAAGGATTAAACGCCCAGCCGCTTGTAGCATTGCCCGACACTCCTGTAGCCGGAGCCCATACGTAAGTGTCGTAATCTGAAGCACCTGCGGTAATGGTTATTGCAGGTGATGTGTCGCCATTGCATATTGTAGCAGCGTTACCACTTAATGTAAATGCAGGGGCCGGGGTAACAGTGGCTGTTACAGGTACCCTGGCAGACAAACAGCCCAGCTGGCCTCCAAACCTTACATTCAGCCTTCTCGGGGATAATGTCCCTGTTGTGGTAGTACCTGTAAAACTGGTAGCCCATAAGACCGTATTTCCTGAAGTGGCAGTAAAAAATGTTTGTGAGTTATTAAGAAGGTCTGCTCCATCCATTCTTACTTCTACAACAATGTTTGATATACCATCCCAGTTGTAAGGAGTGGTAAAATCAATGGTTTGCCATCCTGATGCTGTATGTGTATAGGTTTGAGGGGCATAAACCGTTGTAAATCCTGATGTAAGGAAAGTTGTACCAGTAAATGCAGTTAAACCTGTTGTAGCAATTCTTACCGTAAAGTTAGCATTTGTTTCACCATCTCCCAAAGTAGCAATATTATAAGCCATTGAGGTGATGTTACCCGCAGTAAGGCCAGCAGCCCTAAGTTCCGAAGCTGTGTAAATTGTCTGGCTCCAGTAGTTTGGCCAACGGTTGCAGAATGCAGTAGGCTGCTCAGTTGAACCTGTGAGTGTTGTACCAGTGCCTATAGTAGCAAGGCCTGCCGTTGTAGAACGCGCCGCAGCAAAATAGCTGGTAGTAGTGTTTATAGAAGGCGTCACAAAAGTATTGCCTGTACCTACCTGGTTACCTGCTGTTGCAGCATCAAACCATACAATATCAGCCCCGGCGCCAGGAGTAGCCTGTAACGTTACCGTTCCGGTACCACATCTTGAAGCTGAAGTTACAGAAGCCACTGTATTTGAAAACACAATCTGTACAGGAACTGATGTAGCCGAATCAGGTCCAGCTGCACATGTTACCCGCAGCCTGTAAAATAATGGTGCTGTAGGCACTGTTGTAAATGTTGTTGACGTAGCAGTACTGATATCAGTATAGTCTGTCCCGTTAACAGAACTTTGCCATTGATAGGTAACGCCGCTTCCGGTAGTGCCGCTTTGAACACTAAATGTTACTTCAGTACCCGCACAAATGTTATTGGCTGAAACTATAGTGTTGCCGGGAGCAGGAGTACCGCTGCAGGCATTAGATTCTGCATAAGAAATAAACCCGGTATAGTTAGCCACCGGTATAGCGGCATTGGCTGTTACTGTATTAACAGCAGGGGCGGTATTAGCTGCAAAGGTTGCCACGCTTCCTAATGCTGATGTGTATTCACCAGACGCCGTTGGTGCTATAACAGGAATATTAGCCGCAACAAGGTTCGCATCGCCAATCCTTACATTAATATTTGTTATTGTACCTGATACTATAGGCGCTTCCCATCTCCTGCCTGTGGCAAGGTTGGTTATAGAGGCATTTGCGGTACCAGAGTTACTGTCAAAAGCTTCAGCCTTTATACTGGCAACCGAAGTAGTAGCCGGCGCCAGCGATAGCGGGGCATAAGCCGCCTTACCCACAGGGAAAAGTAAAAAGTTGGTGTTTGTATTATTATTAGCTATAGTCCTTGTAAAAGGGCCTGCTATATAGGCAATTGTACTGCCTCCGTTTAGTGTACCGGCAAGTGTTGCAGTACCAAGCGTCAGCAGGTTGGCATCTGAAGTATTTACTTTGCCCGATGTCAATGTAAGCGTATTGCTTACGGATAATGGAACATTTAGCGTAACCCCTGAAGCATTGGCATTATTAACCGTAAGTGAATTAATATTAGCAGTTGGCGTGGTTGCAGAGTTGGCAAAAGTACCGGTTCCTGAAAGCTGCTGGGCATTGGTACTGGCCGCCGCAGTACCATTTAAAAAGCTACCGAATGTTAATGTACCTGTGCTAATGTATGAGCCATTATTCACAAGATTGCCATTAAGGTATACGATAGTCCCGTTATCCCTGAATTCGCCACTTGCGTTAATTGTCAGGTTACCGTTAATCCCAAAGCTTGAAGTTGTGGAAACATGGCGGTTTCCAGTTGCCGGGCCATTTATTATAATATTATTAAAGGAGAACCTGCCAGACCCAACGAATGTTGCTATCCTGAAACCGTTAGCTGCATTACCCCCGGCATCTGATGAAGTTCCATCTCCGAAACGCAAAGTATGGCCTGAGGTAACATTTACTGATGCCACACTATTATTGAATGCAAAGGTATTTGAAGCCGTAGAGTTTGCATGAGGATCAACAATTGTAAGTACACCGCCAGTCCAGTTGATAAGGTGTGTATTTATTTGCACAATCGCGGTACCACTCGCCACAGAAGTAGCTGCCGAACCGCTATTCCCATCTATGTTTATCTCACCACCGGAATGGTTGAATACCGAAAGTGCATTATGAACCATATTACCATTTATGTTCAAGACGCCTCCGGTAACTGTCAGGGTTCCATTATTGATTAGAGGATTGTTATTATTGCTGCATCCTATTGTAAAATCTCCCGCAGATACTACCAGGGTGCCTCCCGGATTAATGGTTACTAAAGCTGCCTGGACACCCTCAGTATTAGCGGTTACCGTAAAACCTGATGCGACAGATACTGCATCGCCACATTGGGGTACAGTCCCTTTATTCCATATCGAGGGATCATTCCAGTTTCCACTGGCAATAGGGGTGAAGGGTATGTCATTATTATTTATACCCAGAAATAATCCTGTGGTTGATAAAAGATCAGCAGCCGAAACTCCGGATCTTTGTCCCGAAGGTATAGGGGTTCCGGGATTATGAGTGCCACTTATAGCACTGTTAGAAAGCATAACGCGCGTATTGTTATTAAATGCTGTAAATGCGTTTGGTGCAAAAATAGTTACCCAAAATGACGCCGCCACAGGCGAAGTTCCGTCAAGGCTCACTTGAAAATTCCCATCCCAACGATCTGAGATTACATAAGTCCCATCAGTAACATTTACTCCGGAGAGACCATTAGCATGATTGTAAGTAACAGTATAACGCCCCCCTACAGTAGGTGAAGTTCTTCCAAGATAAAAAATCCTTTGTTGACCTTCAGGGGTAAAGAAAGGATACCTTCCGGCTCCACCGGTAGGTATAGATGTTGGGGAAGCAGTGGTGTAACCTGTTTGTGTACCGTTCCACCACCTGGAAAACCTGCCGCCGGGTAAGAAACCACCGTTAGTAAATGTAAATGTACCGCCGGTAGAGGCGTTACTAATTCCAAAAATCAGAGTATTTGTGCCTAAGTTTATCCTGGCATTAGAAATATTCAGGTTATTCTCTATACTTATATTATTTACAAGCCAGTTGATATTAGGTGTCGCAGTATTTGTATTTGCAAAGATTAGATTTCGTATGCGGTTATCAACAAATGTACCTGTACCACCAATAGTCTGAACAACAGGCCCATTAAGGACTAATGATCCATTTGTTGTTGTACCTACAGATAAATTTATTGAGCCATTATTAGTAATATTGCCCCCTACTGTAAGTGTTTTGCCGGTTGTCCCATTAAAGACATTTACTAAACCTCCATTAGCAATATTCAAATTTTCACTTATGCTAAATCCTGTTGGTAATGTAGCATACGCTAAAGTACCATTTACTGTTAAAAATCGGGCACCTTGATTATCAGCATCAATAGTTACAGTATGCCCTGCTGAGATAGTTACAAAATCCCCCAATGTAGGAACAGCGTTCGCGTCCCAGGTGGAAGGGGTGCCGTAATTGCCCGATGCTACTGAAATAAAAGTACCCGGTAGTCCTGAAGTTAAAGATATGTTATCAATAACGGCAGGCGGCTGTGTACCACCGGAAGTATCACTCTTCCAGTAAAAAATAAGCCTGAAAGTAGTACCAGCAAGCGATGCTGGAAGAAAAAGTGTAGCAGTCTGCAGGGTTCCCTGCTGATTTCCGCTACCTACAAAAGTAGACCCGGCTATGTCAGCAGGAACTAAAGTAAGCCCATTGCCGGGATAGGCCGTACTTCCAACAGGTATTATAGTTGTGGGAGCTACAAAAACCTGCCACATATCCCAGGTGCTTTCCCCCTGGCCTAACCAGTTAAAACTCAGGATAATCTTGGTTTCACCCGCAGGCACTGTTATGTCCCGGTAAAAATAATTTGATGTGGGAACTGTTATATCATAGGCGTGCGTAGTTCCTGATGTATTGGAAACATACGCCGAATTTCCTGTAATTGCTCCGTTAGAAACTACTGTGCCAATTACCCAGGGGTTATTGGCAGAGTTTGACACTGTCCAGCCGTTAGCGGGAAAGGTAGGGCCATTATTAAACCCTCCTTCGGCAGCAGGGTTAATGAGTAAGGTCTGTGCATTTCCCGCAAAGCAGGCAATCAATACAGCCAGCATCATAAACCTGCGCGTAAACCGGCAAAGCTTAATCAACTGCGATTTAGCAGACGGGGTACTCCCATACTTGTTTTGGTAAAAATCTATCATAAAAGTATTATTAATTATAAGTTAATAAAATTATAAAATTTGTGAATTGAAGTGTTTTAAAAAAATATTTTTACGAATAAAATATCTTTTAACATAAAATTTATTAGATAACAAACAATTAACCACAACATTATTGGCTGTATTTAAATTAATATTATAAATAAATTAAAATACAGCAAAAAAGGCTAACATACTTTCCAAAAAAAAAGCCCCATAATCCGGGGCATGTATAGTAAATAAGCCAGATACTTATTCTCCTGCAAGGCGTTCCATAACTTCTGAACTTACCCCTGTAGAGGAGTACCCGCCGTCATGAAACAGGTTCTGCATGGTCACCATCCTCGTAAGGTCGCTAAATAGTGTGATGCAGTAATCGGCACATGACTCTGCATCAGCATTGCCAAGTGGCGCTATGGCATCGGCAAAATCATAAAAATCGCCAAACCCTTTAATACCTGTACCGGCAGTTGTTTTTGTTGGTGATTGCGAAACAGTATTGATGCGTACTTTTTTCTCTTTGCCATAGTGATAGCCAAAACTACGGGCTATAGATTCGAGCATGGCTTTGATGTCGGCCATATCGGTATAAAATGGATAGGTGCGCTGTGCTGCCATATAAGTAAGGGCCACAACACTTCCGCCTTCATTTATGGCGTCAAGTTTTTTGGCAACACTCAGCATTTTGTGCAGTGACATAGCAGAAACATCAATACCTTTCATAAAATAATCATAGTTTGACTCGGCATAAGGTATGTTCTTCCTGATGTTTACGCTCATGCCGATAGAGTGTAGCAAAAAGTCAATTTTGCCGCCAAGTATTTCCTGGGCTTCCACGTATAGTTTTTCAATATCTTCCACACTGGTGGCATCGGCAGGTATTATTTGTGAGCCTGTTTTTTCGGCAAGGGCCTTAATTTCGCCCATCCTCATTGCTATAGGGGCATTGGTCAATACAAATGTCGCACCTTCTTCATGCGCTTTTTCAGCTACTTTCCATGCGATGGAATTTTGGTCGAGCGCACCGGTTATAATACCGCGTTTACCTTTTAATAGATTATACATATTGATTGGGTTTATTTTTATTTGCTGTGTTATGGTTAGCCGGACAAATATATATTTTTTTTTCAGTTCAGCAACGTCCGGGCGTGATTTAAGGCGGAGTCACTAATATCACGGCCAGATAACATTTCGGCTATTTCCCTTATTCTTTCTTCTTTTGCAAGCAGCCTCAGTTCAGAAACCGTAGTATCTCCTTTAGTGCTTTTATAAACTTTATAATGCTGGTCACCTTTAGAGGCTATCTGCGGCAGGTGAGTTATGGCGAATACCTGCATTGTATCGCTCATGGCTTTCATGATATCACCCATCTTGCTGGCTATCTCTCCAGACACGCCCGTATCAATCTCATCAAAGATAATGGTAGGAAGTTTTGAGTAAGCAGAAAGTACTGCTTTTACGGCCAGCATTATACGGGACATTTCACCTCCGGAAGCTACTTTTTTCAGCAAGCCAAAGTCAGTACCCTTATTGGCTGAAAAGAATAGCTGTACAGCATCTTTACCGGCAGGATAATAGTTATCCGTAAGGTGTATTTCAAATTTAAACCTTGCATCGGGCATACCCAACAGGGCAAGTATATCTGTTATCTTATTTGCCAGAAGGGGTATGGCTTTTTTCCGCCGGTTGTTTATAGTAAGTGCCGTTCCATCAGCAGTTGCTTTGGCTTTTTCAGCTTCGGCTGCCAGCCTGTTTATTTCAGCGTCAAGTTCATCAGCCATCATCACTTTGTTGTCAAGCATATTTTGTATGGCAAGTAATTCTTCAACAGTAGCTACCTGGTGCTTTTTTTGCAGGGTGTATATAAGCTGTAGCTTCTGGTTGATAAACTCAAGGCGTTCCGGGTCATCGGTAAGCGACTCTAAACCTGCCTCAAGTTCGCTATTGATGTCATCAAACTCAATAAGCAGGCTCGAAACCCTTTCATACAGCTGTCCGTACACTATAGAAATAGTACTTATTTTTTGCAGCGAAAGCTTTATTTCTTTCAGGTTTTGCAGCACGCCCGCCTGTTCATCATTGGCAATAGAAAGTGATTTAGCCAGCGCTTCTTTTATGGCTTCAATATTAGAAAGTTTTTCCAGCTCCTGTTCCATTTCTTCCTGCTCGCCTTCTTTAAGGTTGGCTGACAACAGTTCATTCAGCAGGAAAGTATTATAGTCCTGCTCTTTAGCCAGTGTTTCTTTTTGCAGCCGCAGCTCTTTCAGCTCTGCCTGTATATGCCTGTAGTGTGAAAGCTGTTGTTTATATGCTGCAATAAACTCGTGATTTTGAGCCACAGCATCAAGAATTTGTATCTGGTACTGTTCATCACTAAGTTCCCTTGTCTGGTGCTGTGAATGGACGTCAATGAGGAAATCGCCCAGTTCCTGCAGCTCAGGAAGATTGACCGGGCTGTCGTTTATAAAAGCACGCGATTTACCCGAAGGAAGTATCTCCCTCCTGATGATGGTTACCTCTTCATAATCAAGGTCATTGGCTGTAAAAAAATCCTGCAGGTTATAATCGGCTACCCTGAAATGCCCTTCAACAACACATTTCTGCTCTTTATCTTTAAGGGAGGTAAGGTCGGCACGGCGGCCAAGCACAAGGCCAAGCGCCCCGAGGAGTATTGATTTACCCGCACCTGTTTCACCGGTTATGATAGAGAATTTATCCGAAAAATCAATAGCAAGATGCTCAATAAGAGCAAAATTTTTAATATATAGCGATTGTAGCATTGTGCTCCGGTTAAAACACAAATATACTATTTTATATTACTCCATTTGCCCGAATTAAGAGGTGAAAGCCTGTTAAGGTTATCAATAACCTCTGTAAGGGTAATAGATGGCCCTCCAGAAAATAAGCCCACAATTTCATCAGACTTGGCATCAAAAAACAATCTGGTCAGAAAAGCATTTGGCCGCACGCTGTGTACTTTTATAAGGGTTTTTAGTGATTTGGCAGCATTTTCTTTGGCCTTTTTGGCATCTTCACTCATCAGGTCTAGCGACTGCAGATGGTATTCATAAAGCGCCTCCCTGTATGGCGTAAAAGTATTCGACAGGATATCATTCACCATAAAGAAACGGTTCTGGTTGCCCCCTTCGCCCTGGTTCCAGCCTTTGGTGCCACTTTGCTGGGCAAGGATTACCATGTTCTGAGCCGCTGTATAATATTCGGTACCGCCGTTAAGCTGGAAAGAATCGGCATCAAAGCCTATAATCATGTTAGCATAAAAAGCAATAATGGCCATGAGGTTGCCGTCATAGCTGTTCGGATTATAAAAAAGTACCTGCCCTTCCGTATAATTGAAGGTAACGTCTTTGTCATTATAATTAAAAATCGGAGATAAATATGTAGAATTGTATATAGGCCTTGATGACTGCACCTGAAGGGTTGCGGTAAAAGAACTGTTGTTGTCAAAAGCGGATATGTTGAAAAACATGGAGCATTCTATTTTTTCATTACGGGCAAAGTTACGGTTGGTCCACCTCGTATTATTTATAAAATCAGCCAGGGCACGCTCAAGTGTCCTGAATATCTGGGGATTGGCATCTGTAATCCTTTCATAGTTGATTTTTACCTCACAGTTAAGCTCCTGAGCTTTGGCTGCAACTGAAAAGAATACAAGCAGTATTGCTATCCATTTATACATTGAAATGTTTTTTTATTGTATTGATTATATCTTTTGCCACCTCTTCCTTGCTCTTCAGTTCCTGTGGCTGAATGTTTAAATCACTGTCAATAAAGGTAACTTTATTAGTCGCTTTACCAAAACCCGCACCCTCATCATTAAGCGAATTAAGCACTATCAAATCTAAGTTTTTTTTCCTGATCTTGGCTTTGGCATGCTCAATTTCATTTTCTGTTTCCAATGCAAAGCCGATAAGGAACTGATTTTTTTTAACTGCACCCATTGAAGCCAGTATATCTACTGTTTTTTCAAGTTCCAGCATCATGATTGGCTCGTTCTTTTTTATCTTCTGCCCTTCAGGGTACTTTGGCCTGTAATCAGCCACAGCGGCAGCAGCTATTGCTACATCAGCATCTTTAAAATGCTCCCGGCAGGCTTCATACATTTGCTGTGCCGATTCTACCCTAATGACCCGGATATTGCTGTGTGACCCCGACAGGTACGTAGGGCCGCTTACCAGCACTACCTGAGCTCCTTCATTTGCGGCAGTATGGGCTATATCATATCCCATTTTGCCGGTTGAATGGTTTCCTATAAAACGTACGGGGTCTATGGCTTCGTATGTGGGGCCTGCGGTAATCAGTATTTTTTTTCCGCGCAGTGGCATTTTGCCTTCAACGTCTTTTTCAATAAAAGCCAGAATATTTTCGGGTTCAGCCATCCTGCCCTCACCTGAAAGGCCGCTGGCCAGCTCTCCGCTTTCGGCCGGTATCATTATGTTACCGTAAGAAGACAGCTTATTAAAACTGTCAAGTGTTGATGGGTGCTTATACATATCCAGGTCCATGGCCGGGGCATAGTAAACCGGGCATTTTGCCGAAAGATAAGTTGCTACCAGTAGATTGTCAGCATTGCCTGATACCATTTTAGCCATGGTATTGGCTGTAGCGGGGGCAATCACAAAAATATCGGCCCACAGGCCTAGCTCTACATGGTTGTTCCACACGGCGTTTTCATCTTCTTCATTATAAAACGAAGAATGCACCGGATTTTTAGACAGCGTGGAAAGTGTGAGGGGCGTTATAAAATCTTTAGAGGCAGGCGTCATGATAACCTGTACCTGAGCGCCTGCCTTTATGAATAGCCTTACCAATGAAGCTGTTTTATATGCGGCAATGCCGCCGGATATACCAAGCAGTATCTTTTTACCGCGCAAAACAGACATAGCAGTATATTATTTATTAGCTTCCCTGTATGATATTTTCCCCTCAAGCCACTCCTGCACGGCAAGGGCATGTGGCTTAGGAAGCTTTTCATAGAATTTTGAAACTTCAATTTGCTCTTTGTTCTCAAAAATTTCCTCAAGGCTGTCATTATAAGTAGCAAACTCTTCCAGTTTTTCAATCAGTTCTTTTTTTATTTCACCGTTGATCTGGTTTGCCCTTCTTGCCATAATGGTTATAGCTTCGTAAATGTTACCTGTTGGCTCTTCAATCTTACTTCTGTTATAGGTAACCGTATTTACCGGAGCTGTTGTTTTTTTTAAATCCATGACTTGTTATTTAGAAAATTTTTGTAATTCACTATCAATCCTTGACAGCATTTCGTCTGCCTGCTTTTTGTATTTAGTGTCACTCCTGAATTTTACCAGGGCAGCATAGCTTGCTTTGGCCTGCTGGAGCCTTTCCAGCATTTTGTCCGGTACGCTGTTTATAGCCAGCTGGTAAGCCGAATTAAGCTTGTAGTACATGGCATCTTCTTTGTATGGAGTGCCCGGATAATCTATTATAAAATTATCAAGCGCTTTGACCGCGGCTTTATAATCCATTATGGTGTTGTACTGCTTAGCTATTTCATAGGCTTTTTTCTCCAGTTTCTCCCTCAGTTCCTTAACCAGCTGGTTAGCTTCGGGAAGGTATTGCGAATTGGGGTAATTATCTATAAAGTTCTGCAGCTTGTCTATGGCCTTGTTGGTATCCACCTGGTCCAGGGAATATTCCGGCGACAAAAAATAGTAACTCTTTGCCCCCAGGAAAGATGCTTCTTCCATTTTTTCGCTTCTGGGATAACCAGCGGCAAAACTTTCAAACTGGTAACCGGCAAGGTAGTACTGCTTTGTTTTATAATACGATTGTGCAAACATATAAAAAAGCCGTTCGGCCTGCGGTTTACCCTTGTAGGAAGGGGCAATTTGTTCAAACAGCCTTATGGCTTTTTCATACTTCCCTTTGTTATACAGATCAGCCGCCACCTCGTTCTTGAACTTCACGTCTTCCGATTTAAGGGCCTTCTGGAAAGGGCTGCAGGAAGAGATAAGTACTGCAATGATAAATATATAAATGTATTTTGCCATGTGTGTCATAAAGTTTTGCCTTGAGGCAGGGCTTTCTTTTAAAGCAACTGCAAATTTAGTTAATTATCAGAGAAAACAAAATCTTTTTTAGGCGGCATAAAACCACAAAAAAAGATGCCTTGAAGCATCTTTTATTAAACTTATTTTTCTTAAAATTATTGTACGATATTGTGGCCTGTTGCCGAAAAATTCTTCATGTCATTATCAAACAGGTACAAACCACCTTTATCATCGCCAATAAGGTCTATCTTATCAAGTATTACACGGGCAGTAGCTTCTTCCTCTATCTGCTCACTCACATACCACTGCAGGAAATTGTGCGTCGCATAATCTTTTTCAGACAGTGATATATCAACCAGTATATTGATACATTCCGAAACCCTGACTTCATGCCTGTACAGCTGCGTGAAAAGTGTTTTGAATGAGGTATAATCAAGCCTTGGCTCTTCAAGCGCTGAAATAACGGCATGCCCACCGCGCTGGTTTACATACTTTACCAGCTTCAGCATGTGCTGCCGCTCCTCATCACTTTGCTTGAACATAAAGGTGGCAATGCCCTCAAAACCCTTCACTTCTGCCCAGGAGGCCATGGCCAGGTATATTTGTGATGACTCTGCCTCTACTTTTATCTGCTCATTGAGCGCAGACTGCATTATTTCTGACAACATAACAGTAATTATTAAAGTGATATGGGCCTACAAATTACGTATTTTATTTACAAAAGCCTTAATTCGGGCTGCTAAATCTTCGTTAACGTTTACCAGCGGAAGCCTCACGGTTTCTTCGCTAAGGCCAAGTGCTGCAAATACACACTTAATACCTGCGGGGTTACCCTGCTCAAAAATCATGTCAATAGCATCCGCTAAAAGGTAGTGCAGCCTGTAGGCTTCGTCTACTTTCCTTTCAAGCCCAAGGCGAACCATATCGCTAAACTGCCTTGGGAACCCCTCGCCTATTACCGAGATTACGCCTGCACCGCCGGCCAGCACCATAGGCAGTGTTATCATATCATCGCCCGATATTACCAGGAAACCTTCAGGCTTGTGCTGTATCAGCTTCATGGCCTGTACAATATCGCCCGCTGCTTCTTTTATACCTATGATATTTTTAAAGTCGTTCGCCAGCCTTGTCACCGTGGCCGGAAGCATATTGCTTGCTGTCCTGCCAGGGACGTTGTAAAGAATAACAGGGACAGGCGAAGCCTCAGCAACCATTTTAAAATGCTGGTAGATACCTTCCTGGGTTGGCTTATTGTAATAAGGCGACACCGATAGTACAGCCGTAAATTTTGATAGGTCGCGGCTTTTAAGTTCGGCTACTACCCCGGCTGTATTGTTGCCTCCCACGCCCAAAACCAGGGGCAGGCGGCCGTTGTTAGCCTCAATAACAGTAGTTATTACCAGTTCTTTTTCTTCTTTGGTAAGCGTGGCCGACTCGGCTGTTGTGCCCAGCACCACAAGATATTCAATACCGCCGTCAATCTGGTAATTCACAATTTTCTTTAATGCCTCTGTATCAACCGAAAAATCTTTTTTAAACGGTGTTACAAGGGCTACGCCGGTGCCTGTAAGTGCCTGCATGTTATATTTTGTTTAGGATTTTTAAATATTTGAAAAGTTCCGTTATAAACTCGGCGTGCTTTTCAGCTACCGTACTTATCATAAAATGGTTAAGCCTTTTATCAACTGTGGCAAAACCTACCTTAAATTTAGCTTTTGATTTCAGCGTTGCCCAAACCAGTGGCGGCTTCTCTACATCATAATAGCTGATAAGCATATCAAAAGGAGTGTTAATAAATGCCGCAACGTCCTCTTTTATAAATTTGCCCTCACCTGATATTTCCTTGCGGGTATAGTGGTTATAACTGATAATTTCTTTTTTCTTTATCCGCTCTTTAAAACTGAGGGTTTGTATATTTTGGGCTTTTATGCCATTTTGTGCCAGGTCATTTATTAGTGCCTCTTTATCGGTAAAATAGCTTTTGTCAATCAATATACCTACTGTAATTATAATGTCCGGGGAAGATACCGGCTTGTACTGGGATAATGTTTTCTTAATGTTTTTTTTCAGGCCGAAATCTTTAATAAACTTTAAAAACATAGTACTTTTACTGTTTCATTACAAAATTAAACCAAATAAGTGGCTTCACAAATCATATATTCAAAAAAGTACAACGCATTACTATACCGCTTTGTTTTATCCGTAACTTTATTTACCGCCCTTTCCTGCTCTACCGGGCTAAGGAACAACAAGATAGAAGGAAACAAAATACCGGTTACGGCTGATCAGCCCGCAAGGCAGGATATTGAAAATTTTGTAGCGCCATACCGCACCTATATTGATAATGACCTGGATATAGTGCTTGCCTTTAACCCAGAGACACTTGACAAAAGCAAATCAATTGAAAAGTGGCAAACCGGTATAGGCAACTGGATGGCTGATGTTACTTTTCAATATGCTGATAAAGTGTTTTTTGCCCGTGAAAAAAAGCATGTGGATGCTTGCCTGCTGAACCACGGCGGCATACGTGCCATAATGCCCCAGGGCAATGTTACCGCACGCACCGCTTATGAAATAATGCCTTTTGAGAACAGCCTGATAATTATTGCCCTGAAAGGCGAGCAGCTAAATGAAATAGCGCAGTATTTTGCCAAAGAAAAGAAACCGCACCCGCTGTCAGGAATGCGCATTATTTTAGGTAAGGATGGCTCAGTTAAGAGTATTAGTGTAAATGGGGCGCCTGTGGTTAATGAACAGGTGTATTATGTGGCCACATCAGACTACCTGAGCAACGGCGGCGATAACATGGCCTTTTTTAAGAAAGGCGTAGCCAGCTATGACATGAATTATAAGTTGCGCAACCTGCTGATTGATTATTTTAAGGATGTTGACACCATTACCGCCAGCAAAACAATAAGGGTAAGCGAAGAATAGTATGAAAAGAAGAGAATTTATAGAAAAAACAGCGGCAGGTTCGGCACTGGTACTGGGTGGTTTATCGCTCAGCAGCTTTGATGCGACCCCTGAAACTAAAAAAATAACCATACTGCACACTAACGATGTGCACAGCCATATTGACCCTTTCCCTGCCGATGACCCTAAATATGCCAACCTGGGCGGCGCGGCGCGCAGGGCATCGTTAGTGGACAGCATACGTAAAGAGAACCCGAACACGCTGCTGCTGGATGCGGGCGACATCTTTCAGGGTACACCGTACTTTAACTATTACGGCGGTGAACTTGAGTTTAAGATCATGAGCATGATGAAGTATGACCTTGCCACTATGGGCAACCATGATTTTGACAATGGTATTGACGGTTTTTATGCGCAGCTGCCCCATGCTAAATTTGACTTTGTGTCGGCCAACTATGATTTCAGGAATACTGTACTTGACGGTATTGTTAAGCCATATAAGATATTTGTACTTGACGGAATAAAAATTGGCATATTCGGCCTGGGTATTGAGCTTCAGGGGCTTGTGGATAAAAAGCTTTACAAAGAAACGGTGTACCGCAACCCGATAGAAATTGCGCAGGACATGAGCCGAATTTTAAAGCAGAATGAAAAATGCGACCTGGTAATCTGCCTTTCGCACCTGGGCTTTATTTATGATAACGAAAAGGAAAAGATATCAGACCTTGTAGTGGCACGCACTACCAAAAACATTGACCTGATTATTGGTGGGCACACACATACCTTCCTTACAAAGCCATACATTGCCAAAAACCTTGAAGGCAGGGAAGTAATGGTAAACCAGGTAGGCTGCTACGGCCTTAACCTGGGCCGCATTGACTTTTACTTTGAAAAAGGCGGGTGGTTCAGCAAGGGCAGGACAATGGTGGTGTGATGAAGCATTTTTTCAGATATAAGGATGGGTACGTTACAGTTAATGCCGAAACCATTTATATTACCCATAGTAAAAAATTAAGCAGGGCAGATTTCAATGGAAAGAATATCTTACACCAAAGCAAGCTGTTGTTTTATTATATTTACTTTCTTGCTCTTGGTATATGCATCTGGTTGCACAGCTATCTGCTACTTGTAATAGTTAGTGTACTTTTAGGTGTAAAATATATTTCAGGCAAAAGAACAGCAGTGATAACCATTCCTTTTGGTAACTTGATAAACATCAGAAAAACAGATAAAGCAGTTATTCTTGCATATACTAACCAAGACGGTGAAACTACAGAACATCAACTTTTAAAAAAAATTGACAAAAAAGATTTTGATGTATTAAAAAGTTTAAAAACTAAATTGTAATATCGTTATTATTTTGCAAGGTATTCTTTTGCTGAAAATACAGGAATAGAAGCCAGTTTAAAATCCTTCTTGTTACGGGTTATGATTATATTCAGGTTGTTTTCAATTGCAGTATAATATTGTATGGCATCTTCAAAATCATTAAAATCAGAAGCCAGTGCAAGTTCCATGATTTTATCATCCATAGCAAGCACCTTTACAAGCACTTTAAATCTAATCAGTATTTTTCTTGCTTCAGAAGCCTTAAACTGCCTTGAAATAAGGTAATATGTATTAGCTAAAGTTAAAGAGGATATGTAAAGTTCCACCTGCCCTTTATCAGACAGTGTAAATAAATCCTGAGCTTCTTTATAAAATTCCTCACGCCTTGTAAGCAGGTCAAGTACTATGTTAGTATCTACGAGTAATTTATCCACTAAGAATATTTTTTCGATAAATAATCCCCATACTCTTTCTTATAATCTTCATTAATGGGCTCCATAACACCTGTAAGGCTTTGTACCAAAGGACTCACTTCACTATCTACTGCTTTTTTGGAAAGTGATGCGAGATAATTTTCAATTAAAGCTGACAAGCTTACCTTGTGCATCTTTGCATAAGCTTTTGCTTCTTCAATTATATCTTTATCAACGTTAAGAGTGAGTTTGGTATTCATGACAATTAAAATTACACGTACAAATATAAAAAATTTACACGTAACAAAAAACATTGAGGTTATTTTTATCACTAACCTATCATTTCTACAAACTCATCCTCACTGATAATCTTCACACCCAGCTGCTGCGCTTTTTCAAGTTTGGCCGGGCCCATATTATCTCCGGCTACTACATAATGCGTTTTAGAGGATATGGAACTGCCCACTTTACCACCATTATCTTCAATGGCTTTTTTAAGCTCATCTCGGGAGAATTTCTCAAACACGCCCGACACCACAAACGTTTGCCCGGCAAGCTTATCACTTACGCTTGTATTGGCATCCTGTTTAATTTCCATCTGCACGCCATAAGCTTTTAAACGTTCAATTAATGTACGGTTCTCTGCATCGGCAAAAAAATCAACAACACTTTGCGCAATGCGCTCGCCAATCTCATCCACCATAATAAGCTCCATCAGCGTGGCGTTGGCAAGGTTATTAATACTTTTATAATGCTTGGCAAGTTTTTTGGCGACCGTTTCACCCACATAACGTATTCCTAAAGCATAGAGCACGCGCTCAAAAGGTATTTGCTTTGAAGCTTCTATACCATTAATAAGGTTTTCTGCTGATTTATCTGCCATACGCTCCAGCGGCACCACCTGTTCCTTTTTAAGTTCGTACAGGTCGGCATAATTTTTTATGAGCCCTGAATTATACAGCAGTGTCACAGTTTCGCCACCCAAGCCTTCAATATCCATAGCCTTACGCGAAATATAATGCTGTATGCGCCCAATAACCTGCGGCGGGCATCCGTAATAATTAGGGCAGTAATGTTGCGCCTCACCTTCCTTTCGCTCCAGTTCGGTAAAGCATTCCGGGCAGTGGGTTACATACACCGTAGGCATGCTCTCGGGGTCACGCTTAGTAAAATCTACTGCAATAATTTTAGGGATGATCTCCCCTCCTTTTTCTACAAAAACCTCATCGCCTTCGCGCACATCAAGCTTTTCAATTTGGTCAGCATTGTGCAGCGAAGCACGTTTTACCACAGTACCACCAAGCTGTACCGGCTCCAGGTTGGCAACCGGTGTTATGGCCCCCGTACGGCCTACCTGGTAGGTTATTTTATGAAGGCGGGTGCTTACCCGTTCGGCTTTAAATTTATAAGCAATAGCCCAGCGTGGCGCTTTAGCCGTATAACCAAGCTCCTCCTGCTGGTGAAGGTCGTTTACTTTAATAACCACGCCATCAGTTTCATAAGGCAGGTCGTGGCGGTGGGTGTCCCAGTATTCAATAAAAGCCAGTATCTCATCCATTGATTTTGCAAGCCTGGCCTCCTTAGGCACTTTAAAGCCCCATTGCCTTGCTTTTTCCAATCCCTCGAACTGTGTTTTAACCGGCAGGCTGCTACCCACGAGTGAATACAACAGGCAGTCCAGCGGACGCTTGGCTACCAGCGAACTGTCCTGCAGCTTCAGGCTTCCTGAGGCTGTATTGCGCGGATTAGCGTAAGGCGTTTCCCCCGCCTCAATCAGTTCCTGGTTCATGCGTGCAAAACCTTCCAGCGGGAGGATAATCTCTCCCCGTATCTCAAATTTTTCAGGATAATCACCTTTAAGTTTTATAGGAACAGTTTTAATTGTTTTAATATTTGTAGTCACCTCATCGCCCTGAAAGCCGTCGCCACGGGTTACCGCACGCAGCAGCCTTCCGTTCTCATAGGTAATACTTATAGAGGCACCATCATACTTTA
Organism: Flavobacterium cyanobacteriorum; assembly: GCF_002251835.1. Classification (GTDB taxonomy): domain Bacteria; phylum Bacteroidota; class Bacteroidia; order Flavobacteriales; family Flavobacteriaceae; genus Flavobacterium; species Flavobacterium cyanobacteriorum. The sequence goes on along the minus strand of NZ_NOXV01000301.1, from coordinate 64,817 downwards.
ATTCGCAGGTATATTCTATCTTATCGGTGCCTAATCCGCGGTGCAGGCGCTTTTCCCACTCCAGGAGTTCTTCTTTGGAATAGGAATTATCCAGCGAGTACATGCGGTATTCGTGCTGCACTGTATTAAAATTTTTGGTAATGGCGCCACCCACGCGCTGTGTTGGCGAATCTTCATCAAAATATTCAGGGTGCTTTGCCTCAAGTTCCTGAAGCTCCTTCAGCTTCATGTCAAACTCAAGGTCAGATATGGTTGGCGCGTCTAATACGTAGTAATTATAGTTATGCTGGTTAAGCTCTTCGCGGAGTGCGTTTATCTTTTGAAGGATGTCCATGTAGGTATTGTTTGCAGCGCTAAGTTAGCCAAAGTTTATTGATAAAAAAAGCTGCTGGGCTACCCGGCAATTTAAACTCCCGGTAGCTCAGCAGCTAAGCCGCAAAGTAGTTTGCACACTCTAAAACATATCTTCCATCTGCTTATAAAGTGTGCCGTCGCTTAATGTAGCACCCTGCCGTACAAGGCTGAAAATTTCGGCATTGCGGTCTTCTCCAAAAGGTTTCCGGCCCCGTGTCACCTGCACTTGATTAGAAAAGATGTTTTCATTAAGCCACATAAGGCCTTCTTCGGTAAGGAAATCAGCAGGGGCACCGTGCGCATGAATGATGATGCTTTCCATCGCTTCCCTGTCCATTTTAAACAGGAAGATATGGTTTTTAGAATAATGTTCCAGCCATTCGGCTTTATCAAGCACGCCATCCCACACCAGGTCACTGAAAACGTCCAGCTCCTGTTCGGCTACTTCGGGCTTTTCGGCTTTTATCCTGTCCCACTCGTTCTTATCTATCTGCTGCGATGCAAGGAAACGGATAAATTCGGGATGCAGCTCTTCCAATTGTTCCTTGGTAAGTCTTGTGTATTTCATTTCTTTTTGAGCTGCTGAGCTACTGAGTCGCTGAGCTGCTTAGTTTAAAGGTAAACAAATAAAACTTAAAAGCTGAGTAGCTAAGCAACTAAGCATCTTCTTCTAATAAAAAAAGCCCCGAAAATCGGGGCCTGTATGTTTCTGTAAAAAATTACTCTGCAGATGGTGCAGCAGCTGTAGCAGCCTGCTCAGCAACAATCTCATAAGGAAGCTCAACAATAACATCACGGTGTAGCCTGATGCTTGCATTGTACTTTCCTGTACGCTTAACGATACCTGAAGAGATGTATTTTTTCTCTATCGGCTGGCCTGCTTTTTCCAGAGCCTCAGCGATGTCAGCATTGGTAACTGAACCAAATAGCTTTTCGCCGCCTGCCTTAGCCGTAATTTTTATTTCAAGCGCTTTAAGGGCTTCAGCCGTTTTTTTGGCATCATCTACCAGCTTCTGCTCTTTAAAAGCACGTTGTTTTAAGTTCTCAGCCAGTATTTTTTTGGCTGTAGGAGTTGCTATCTGGGCAAATCCCTGCGGGATAAGATAGTTACGGCCATAACCCGGCTTAACTGTAACGATATCATCTTTAAACCCTAAATTCTGTACGTCTTGTTTAAGAATAACTTCCATGATTCTGCCTCCTTTTTATTTTAATAAATCAGCCACATATGGCATTAATGCTAAATGACGCGCCCTTTTTACGGCTACAGATACTTTTCTCTGGAATTTCAGTGAAGTACCGGTAAGGCGACGGGGAAGGATCTTGCCCTGCTCGTTTACAAACTTCAAAAGGAAGTCAGGATCTTTATAATCAACATATTTGATACCTGCTTTTTTGAAACGGCAGTATTTTTTCTGCTTGTTCGTTTCTATGTTCAAAGGCGTAAGATATCTGATATCCCCGTCTTTTTTTCCTTTAGCTGACTGCTCTATAGTTGACATAATTAGTTCGCTTTGGTTTTAAGTTTCTCTCTTCTTCTCTCAGCCCATGCCACAGCATGCTTGTCAAGGCTTACGATAAGGAAACGCATAACGCGCTCATCCCTGCGGAATTCGGTTTCAAAAGCAGCAAGGATCTCTCCCAGGGCTTCAAACTGGAACAGCGTGTAAAAGCCGCTCTTCTTGTGCTGGATCTCATAAGCCAGTTTTTTCAGGCCCCAATCCTCTTTGGCTACCATCTTAGCCCCTCTTGAAGTAAGAAAATCTTCAAATTTGCTTACTGTTTCCTTTACCTGTGTTTCAGATAAAACGGGATTCAAGATGAAAACAGTTTCATAGTGGTTCATACTAATAAATATTTATTTGTTATAAAGTGGGTGCAAATGTAGTAAATTTTATTAAACCTGCAAGTTGTACGCCATAGTTTGTAAGAGTATTTTTTAGCTTAAAAAATTTATTATATTTGNATGAGTATGCGTCGACCTGCGTTTACGATATTGCCATAAGCAGTAGGCCAGCCAAAGAAGCAGCTGTGCCTGCTCCCAGCCCCGGTGGAAGCGGCATCCTCCCCGCCGCCTGCTTTTGCGGCGGGGAGATAGAGCGGACGACGGGACCGAATGATTCCTGATAATAGGCGGTGTGGGCTGCTCCTGATTAAAAGCATGATGATACTGCCCTGATGCAATATTTTTGTAAACTTGCAGACTATGATTTTGATTAAGCAAATTGCCCCGGAGGAAACTTTTGCGGTGAGGCATCCGGTACTCCGGCCGGGGAAACCTTTAGAAGCCTGCGTTTTTGATGGTGATAACCTGCCTGATACCATACATTTTGGCTTATATGATGATGATAATCTGGGCGGTGTGGCATCATTATTTAAGGCTGTAAACCCGGCTTTCAAAGAAGAAAGACAGTTGCAGCTAAGGGGTATGGCGGTGCTTCCTGCTTACCGCAATAAAGGCTTTGGCGAAAAGCTTGTACAGGCAGCCGAAGCGTATGCTATTTCCGGCGGCACGGGGCTGATATGGTTCAATGCGCGGGAAGCGGCTGTGGGCTTTTATGAGAAAATGGGCTATAAAAAGACAGGCGCCCGGTTCGTTATACAGGACATTGGCCCGCATTATGTAATGTATAAAATTCTATGATATAAGCCGTGTAGCCTTGGCATAATCCCGTGAAGGATGGTAGATAAAAAGGCAGGATTTGTCTTTTATCAGGCTGATGATTTCTTTGTTAAGGTGGTTGGGCAGGGCGGGGCATCCCTGGCTCCTGCCGAGCCTTTGGTGCTGTTTTATAAAACTTTCGCTTACATAATCAGCCGCGTGGATTACTACGGCACGGCTTCGTGCATTGCTGTTTATACCCGGCTCAAGCCCGTCAAGTTTTAGGGACTCGCCGTGCTTGCCTGTATATATTTCACCGGTCGCATAAAACCCTAAGCTGCTCTGGTTAGAGCTGCTGAGGTTAGAAAAGCGTGAGGCATATTCCTCCCCACTGTTCCTGCCATGGGCCACAAGCGTATTGTATAGCAGGGTTTTAGTATCCATATTAATAATCCACAACCTCCTGGTATTTGATGATTTGCTAAAGTCAATGATGGTCAGCAGGTTTTTAGTAATTTTTCCCTGAGACTTCAGCATTTCAAAACCCTGCACGGCTTTGGAAAAGGATTCAAAGCTGGGCAAAGGCAGCTCGTTAGAGTTTATACTGCCGTACATTTCTGCTAGTTTTGCCCCGGCAGTAGTGGGCGAAGCCATCGCTGTTGCTTTGGTAGACTCTGTTTTTGTTGTTGGTGCCGTGAAAGAGAACAGCAGAAAGAATACGGACGTAAAAAAGCTGTTTATCATTATAATGTAGTAGTTGTGTGTATTAAACAGGGGCGCAAAGTAATTATACAATTTTAAAAATAAAAGCCCAACCCTTTTAAAACCAAAAATTTAACATTTTCTTTTACGTTTGGCTGGCTGCCGCTTCTATCCTGATGCGTATAATCCCTAAAACGCAATTAAATTATTTTATTGTGCCTTAATAAGAAAAAGTTAATTGTGTAGCTTTGCATTCACAAGAATAGTGCCATAAAATGCGTTTTAGCCAACTTAAGTTGCTGTTTATACTGCTCTTACCTTTTTTTTTACTTGCACAAAAGCGGGGTGTTGCCGCTATGAGGATTACAGGTAAAATAAGCATTGACGGCCGCCTTGATGAGCCTGAGTGGGCATCGGCTGATACCGCTTCAGGATTTGTAATGTTTGAGCCTGATAACGGCAGGCCCGCTTCAGAGGACCGTAAAACCGAAGTACGCGTACTGTATGATGACGAAGCAGTATATTTTGGTGCCATGCTGTATGACAGCCCCGGGCTGATTATGAAAGAAATGGCCCTTCGTGATGATTTTGCCAGCGCGGACCACTTTGGGGTTTTTATAAACGGGTATAATGACGGCCAGCAGGATTTCCGTTTTTTTGTGAGTGCGGCCGGCACGCAGATGGACTGCCTGGCAACAGCCGGGGGCGAGGATTACTCCTGGGACGCGATTTGGCACAGTGAGGTGCGGATGGTTGACAACGGCTGGATAGTAGAAATAAAAATACCTTATGCGGCTGTACGGTTTTCTGAAGATGCGGAGCAATTTTGGGGAATTAACTTTTACCGTGAGCTGCGCCGCGACCGCCAGAAATATACCTGGAACCCTATTGACCGAAACATTGGCGCCACAATAGTGCAGACGGGGTTGCTTACAGGGATCACCAATATAAAGCCCCCGGTAAGGCTATTCCTTATTCCGTATTCCTCTTATTACTATTCTGAAACTGCTAATAAAGGTACAGACACCCAACTAAAGGGGGGGCTTGATGTTAAGTATGGCCTTACCGACTCCTTCACCCTTGATGCTATACTGGTACCCGATTTTGGGCAAACAGCTTTTGATAACGTCGTGCTGAATTTAGGGCCTTTTGAGCAGCAGTTCAATGAGAACAGGCCTTTTTTTACGGAAGGGACGGATATATTTAACAAAGGCGGCCTGCTTTATACCCGCAGGATTGGCGGCAGGCCCACAGGAAGCATAGCAACAGGCGAAGATGAGGAAATTGTGGAAGTGCCACAGGCCGTAAACCTCATTAATGCAGTCAAGCTATCAGGGCGAACGGCTTCCGGGCTTGGTATCGGGATTATGAATGCCATAACCGAGAAAACATATGCCACCTTACGCAATACCGTCACAGGTCAAACCCGGCAGGCAGTGGCCGAACCACTGGTTAATTATAATGTAACCGTGCTTGACCAGCGCTTCAGGCAAAACTCTTCGGTAGCATTTGTAAATACTAATGTGACCCGCGACGGCAGCTTTAGGGATGCTAATGTATCGGCGCTTGTTTATGACCTTAATACCAGGGCCAATACGTTTAACCTGTCGGGTAATTTCAAGTTCAGCCATATTAATGACCTGGCCGACCGGAACGGTTACAGCTCTTCGGTAAGCATTGGGAAAACCAGTGGGAAATACCGCTATTCCCTTTCCAGTTTTTATGTGTCCAAAGATTTTGATATTAATGACCTGGGCATCCTATTCCAGACAAATTATTACAATATTTATGCTAGGGGCAGCTACAGGATACTTAACCCAACAAAAAATTATAATACCTTTCAGCTCAATACCGGTTTTTATTCCGAATTTCAAAATGATACCGGCAAAATGCAGGTAGGCAGGTTTGAGGCGCGTGTAAACTCAAATACCCGCAAAAATGATTATCTGGGCTACGGGGTTGAAGTCAATCCTTTTCATACCTATGATTTTTATGAGCCAAGGGTTGACGGCCGGTTTTTACGAAACCCGAAAAGCGTTTACAGCTTTGTCTATTTTTCATCAAATTACAACCGGAGGTTTGCGCTTGATGTGCAGCCGGAGCTATGGATTAGCAGCGATTATAACCGCAATTACTACGGTTTACTGATAAGCCCGAGGTATCGTTTCAGTAACAGGATGCTTGTGGTTTACAGCTTTAACTACGGGCTTGATACCAACAACCAGGGGTGGGTGGGCTTTGAGGGTGATGATATTATCATAACCCGCAGGGACAGGACTACAGTGACCAACACACTCACGGGCAGGCTGGCTGTCAACCCCCGCATGACCTTTAACCTGACCGCCAGGCATTACTGGACCTACGGCGAAAACCTTGATTTTTTATCGCTTATGCAGGATGGTACCCTGGCCGAAAATACTACCTTTAACGAGAACAGGGATTTTACGTTCAACACCTGGAATTTTGACCTGTCTTACACATGGTGGTTCGCCCCGGGCAGCCAGTTGTCGGTGCTGTACCGCAATAACGCTTCAACTAGCTATAATTTTGTAAACAGGAACTATAGCTATAACTTTGAGAATCTTTTTAAAAACAACCTAAATAGTATATTTTCAATAAGCATAAGGTATTTTATAGATTATAATACCGCAAAAAACTGGATATAAAACCATTAATTATGAATAAGAAAGTCATATTAATGATACTTGATGGCTGGGGCAAATCGCCTGATCCCAAAGTATCGGCCATAGATAATGCCAAGACACCATTTATTGACAGCCTTTACCAAAAATATCCGAATGCGCTGCTGCGTACAGATGGCTTAAATGTGGGGCTGCCCGATGGGCAGATGGGCAACAGTGAAGTAGGCCACATGAACCTTGGCGCAGGAAGGATAGTCTACCAGGACCTGGCTAAAATAAACCTGGCCGTACAGAACAAGACCCTGGCACAGGAAAAGCCGCTGGTTGACGCTTTTACCTATGCGCGCAATAATAACCGTAAGGTACATTTCCTCGGCCTTGTCTCAAACGGCGGGGTACATTCGCATATTGACCACCTGAAAGGGCTTGTAGATGCGGCAGAGGCCTTTGGGCTGCAGGAGGTGTTTATACATGCCTTTACTGATGGCCGCGACGTTGACCCGAAATCGGGGGTGTTTTTTGTTTCAGAACTTGAAAACCATATCAAAAATACCCATGCAAAACTGGCCTCTGTAGTGGGCCGCTACTATGCTATGGACCGCGATAAGCGCTGGGAGCGTGTAAAACTGGCGTATGACCTGCTGGTTAACGGGCTTGGCATACCTTCAACTAATGCCGTTGACAGCATACAGGAGAGCTATAAAGAGGGTGTTACCGATGAATTCATTGAGCCTATAGTGATGACAACCGACGGGACTAACCCCGTGGCAACCATTGAGAATGGAGATGTGGTTATCTTCTTTAATTTCCGTACCGACAGGGGCCGGCAGCTTACGGAGGTACTTACACAGGCTGACAGGCACGAGCAGAACATGCATAAAATGAATCTTTATTTTGTTACGCTCACCAATTATGATGACAGCTACCAGGGCATCCATGTGATATATGATAAAGATAACCTGACTGAAACACTGGGCGAGGTGCTTGAGAGACATGGCAAAAAGCAGATACGCATCGCTGAAACAGAAAAATACCCGCATGTAACGTTTTTCTTTTCCGGCGGGCGTGAAGAGCCTTTTGAGGGGGAGACGCGTATACTGTGCCCATCGCCCAAAGTGGCTACCTACGACCTGAAACCTGAAATGAGCGCCTATGACCTTAAAGATGCGCTGCTGCCGGAACTGCGAAAAGGCGAAGCCGACTTTGTATGCCTGAATTTTGCCAACGGCGACATGGTGGGCCATACCGGTGTCATGGAGGCGGCCATAAAAGCCTGTGAGGCTGTTGATGCCTGCGTGCAGGCTGTAATAGAGACAGCGCTAAATAATGGCTACACCACGCTTCTTATTGCCGACCACGGGAACTGTGAGACCATGATAAACCCCGATGGCACTCCCAATACGGCACACACTACCAATCCGGTGCCGGTTATATTGGTAGATAAGGAACTTAAGCATATCAGTGATGGTATACTGGGTGATATAGCGCCAACTATCCTCAACCTTATGGGAATAGAAAAACCTGAAGTCATGACACGTAATTCCTTGCTTTAGCACTTAAACTGTTATATGCCGGTGCTGAACATATCAAAATAAGCCCTGTCAATAGCTTCCCGGTGTTCTGGGTGGGCAATTTCCAGCATGGCCCTGGCACGTTGTTTAAGCGTTTTGCCGTAAAGGTCGGCTATGCCGAATTCAGTAACAATATACTGTACATGCGACCTTGTTGTAACAACACCGGCTCCCTGCTTAAGGAAAGGTACTATTTTATTTTCACCTTTTTTAGTAGTAGCGGGTAGCGCTATAATTGCCTTCCCGCCTTCGCTTAATGCTGCGCCACGTATAAAATCCATTTGCCCTCCAACACCCGAATACATCCTGCTGCCTATGGAATCGGCGCAAACCTGCCCTGTAACATCAACCTCTATGGCTGAGTTTATGGCTACCATTTTAGGGTTGCGCCTTATAATGGCTGTATCATTAACAAAAGATGATTCCCTCATTTCGATAAAAGGGTTGTCATTTACAAAATCATACAGGCGTTTAGAGCCTATTAAAAATGTAGCCAGCGCCCTGCCCTTAACCACGCCTTTGTAGCGGCAGTTGATAACCCCTTTTTCAATAAGGTCTATAACCCCGTCAGAAAACATTTCGGTATGCAGCCCCAGGTCCTTATGGTTGCCGAGTTTAGCCAGTGCCGCATTGGGTATGGAGCCTATGCCCATCTGCAGGGTGCTTTCATCATCAATAAGCGATGCAATATGTGCACCTATTTTTTCTTCCTGTTCATTTACAGGTTCCGGTTCATGCCCGTAAAGCGGCTGGCGGGTTTCAACAAGGTAATCAATGCCTGAAATGTGTATGAGCCCGTCGCCAAAAGTACGGGGCATATTAGGGTTTACCTGCGCAATAACGGTTTTGGCATTTTGCACAGCGGCCAGTGTGGCTTCTATCGAAACCCCGAGCGAACAGTAGCCGTGGCTATCGGGTGGCGATACATGTATCAGGGCGGCATCAAGAGGCAATACGTTTTTCCGGAACAGGTGTGGAAGTTCACTAAGAAAAACAGGTGTATAGGAACCGTTACCACTGTTTAATGTATGCCTTACATTTTTACCTATAAAAAAAGAGTTTACATGAAAGCTCTCTTTCAGTTCCGGTTGTGCGTAGGGAGCTTCCCCTTCTGTGTGCAAATGGCATATTTCCACATGCCTCAGTTCCAGTGCCCTTTTGGCGAGGGCTGCGGTTAAAACAGTAGGTGTTGCGGCAGCTGCCTGCACGTACACCCTGTCGCCGCTACATATTATTTTCACAGCTTCCTCTGCTGTAACGTATCTGTTCATAATTTAATTTTCTGCTGCAAATTTAACTCCGCTATCCGGGCCCGTATATGACCAAACGCATATTATTAAAAATTTAAGAACATTAAACAAAAGTTAAACTTTTATTATCAATAGTAACACTATTAAATTTGCACGTATATTTGTTATCATGAATATGCCAGTAAAAATTCAGGTTAATAACACGCTATATTTTAAAGATCCGGAAACATCTGTTTTAGGTAAGCGGATAATTCGGGAAAGCATCTTGCTTATTGATGAAGTGGGCTTTGAAAATTTTACTTTTAAAAAACTTGGCGAGCGCATAGGTTCTAATGAAAGTTCGTTGTACAGGTATTTTGAAAACAAGCACAACCTGCTGGTGTACCTGTCCTCATGGTACTGGAGTTGGATGGAGTACCGCCTTGCTTTTGCTACGGCTAATATTACTGACCCCTATGAGAAGCTTCAGCGCGCTGTAAAAGTCATAACCGAAAAGGTGGAGGATGACAGCGCTACCGAACATATTAATGAAGCTGTGCTAAACAGGATAATCATTGAAGAATTTACGAAGACCTTTTATACCAAAGGGGTTGATGATGAAAATAAAAAAGGGTTTTTCCTGGTGTATAAAAAATTAATTTATATAATTGCCGAAATTGTCAAAGAGGTAAACCCGGCTTATAAATATCCTGAGAGCCTGGTAAGTGCAATTGTGGAAGGTGCGCTACACCAACACTTTTTAAAAGATCATTTTAAAACCATTACTAATTGCAATGAAAGTACTTCGCCGACAGAATTTTACCTTGACCTTATTAAAATTGTAAAACAATAACCGATGACACCTTTAAAACGATTTTTAAACCTTTTGAGGCTGGATAAAAAAGATGTATACCAAATCATTTTTTATGCGGCCTTTTCGGGGCTGATAAGCCTGTCACTTCCGCTGGGCATACAGGCCATCATCAATTTTATACAAAGTGGGCAGGTGAGCGTATCCTGGATTATCCTGGTTATTGTTGTGACGCTCGGGGTGGCATTTGTAGGTGTGCTTTCGCTGATGCAGCTAAGGATTACGGAGAACCTCCAGCAGAAAATATTTGTGCGCTCTTCTTTTGAATTTGCCTACAGGTTGCCTAAAATAAAGTTCAGTGCCCTGTATAACAGGTACCCGCCGGAACTTGCCAACCGCTTTTTTGATACCATTTCCATACAAAAAGGCACCTCAAAACTGCTGATTGATTTCTCTTCTGCACTTTTGCAAATAGGTTTTGGCGTAATACTGCTTTCGCTGTACCACCCGTTTTTCATAATATTTGGCGTTTTGCTCGTATTCCTGCTGTATTATATTTTTAAATATTCTTATACCCCGGGCCTCAGTACCAGTATGAATGAATCAAAATATAAGTATAAAGCCGCTTTCTGGCTGCAGGAAATCGCACGCAACCATACCAGCTTCCGTAAGTTATTGAGTTTTGATTACGCGCTTAAAAAAAACGACACCCTTGTAAGCGATTATATCTGCTACCGGGAAAAACACTTTGCCATTATCAAGAGGCAGTTTATTCAGCTTATAGCTTTTAAGGTAATTATTACAGCCGGACTGCTTTCCATAGGCGGCTACCTGGTACTTAGCCAGAAAATGAACATAGGGCAGTTTGTGGCAGCTGAGATTATCATACTTTTAGTTATCAATTCTGTTGAAAAAATTATATTAGGCCTCGAAACGTTATATGACGTGCTTACTTCCATTGAAAAAATTGGCGAAGTGACTGATATGGCGCTGGAACAGGCCTCAGCGTCAGATATTGGGAAATTTGACCAGGTTACCCTTGAAGCGGATAATGTAAGTTATCGTTTTCCCGACTCAGATAAAGATGTACTGGAGAACATCACCCTGAAAATACATCAGGGTGAAAAAATATTTGTGAGCGGCCGTAACGGCTCTGGCAAAACCACGCTTGTGCGCGTACTGGCCGGCCTATTGCAGCCCGCCGGCGGAGGGCTTTATATAAACGATGGCAGCTACAGCAAGATAAATATGGATCTTTACCGCGCGCAGACAGGGGTGGTAATGCAGGGTGAGACACCTTTTGAAGGCACAATCCTGGAAAATATCACTATGAATAATCCTGAAATTACGGCTGATGATGTCAAATGGGCGCTTGAAGCTGTTGGCCTGGCGTCACATATTAAGAGGTTGCCCGACGGGCTTGATACGTACCTGCACCCGGACGGGATGCAGCTTTCGGCATCCAATTCACAGAAAATTCTCCTCGCCCGCAGTATAGTAAATAGGCCAAACATACTTTTCCTTGAAGATCCTACCGATAAAATGGATGAAACAACAGCATCCGAAATTATTAATTTCCTGTTCAGTAAAGACAACAGCTGGACGGTAATTGTCTCTTCAGTAAACCTCTACTGGAAAGGCAAATGCAGCAGGCATATCGTTATGGATAAAGGTAAAATCACAGAAGACACATTATTGTAGAACCATGCTAAACATTTCAGAAAACAACCAGATAAGAATAGACGGGAAGTACAAAACGGTAAGGAACCTTACCGAAAGGCCACACTACAGGGTGCTGAACAAGATAATAGGTTTTATATCTGTTATCACGATAATTGCTCTTTTCCTGCCATGGACACAAAATATTTCAGGTACGGGTTTTGTAACAACCCTTAAGCCAGACCAAAGGCCGCAAACTGTACATACAGCCATTGCCGGACGTATAGAAAAATGGTATGTAAAAGAAGGTGATTTTGTGCAGAAAGGTGATACAATCCTGTTTATTTCCGAAACAAAAGATGATTATTTTGATCCTAACCTCGTACAGAACACCAAACAACAGGTTGATGCCAAAAAAATGGCTCTTGAATCCTATGGTGGCAAAGTAACGTCACTTGAGGCCCAGGTGGCATCGCTGCAACGGGAACAAGTGCTGAAACTGGAGCAGGCACAAAATAAAATAAGGCAGTCGAGGCTTAAAGTCAAGAGTGACAGCACTGACCTTGAAGCCGTAAAGACACAGCTCAGGATTGCCCAAACCCAGTTTAACCGAGCTGTGCAGCTAAATAAAGATGGACTGAAAGCCCTGACTGATGTGGAAGAAAAAAGGCTGAAACTACAGGAAGCAGAGGCTAAAATTATAACGCAGGAAAACAAATTACTTACATCAAAAAATGAACTGATCAATGCCCGAGTTGAAATAAACCGGCTGATTGCAGAATATTCCGAAAAGATATCTAAAGCCAACAGTGATAAATTTACAGCCCTGAGCAGCCAGTATGATACAGAAGCCCAGGTAAATAAACTGCAGAACCAATATGTCAACTACAGCATCAGGAATGGCATGTATTATATCAAAGCGCCTCAAAGCGGCTATGTAAACCGGGCTTTGCTGGCCGGTATTGGCGAAACTATAAAAGAAGGTACGCCTATTGTTAGCATTATGCCGGCAGGGTATGATATAGCAGTGGAAACATATGTTGACCCTGTTGACCTTCCGCTTATTAAAAAGGGTGAAAGGGTAAGGGTATGGTTTGATGGCTGGCCAAGCATAGTATTCTCAGGCTGGCCGGGCATGTCGTACGGTACTTTTGGGGGGCGGATTGTAGCCGTTGAAAACTTTATAAGCCCCAATGGTAAATACAGGATTTTAATTGCTCCAGATAAGAAAGAAGGCAAATGGCCGGAGCAGTTAAGCATTGGTGCCGGTGCGCAGACTATCGCATTGCTGGATAATGTGCCGGTATGGTATGAAATATGGAGGACACTAAACGGCTTCCCGCCAAATTATTACCAGCCGAAAGATTCAGGAGACAGTAAGGCCGCTACAACTGAAAAAAAGTAATCCATGCAGAGGTATATCATTTGTTTATTACTTACAATTTTCAGTTTGCAGCTGCTGGGGGCACAGGAATTAGCGCAGGGAGAATTTACCTTTAATGAATACCTGGGCTATATCAAAAAATACCATCCGCTAGTAAAACAGGCCAATCTTGAAATCAATAAGGCACAGGCGTCTCTTATGGCCGCAAGAGGCGGTTTTGACCCAAAAATTGAAGTGGATTTTGACCAAAAGCAGTTTAAAGGCAGCGAATATTATTCCATACTAAACAGCAGCTTTAAAATCCCAACATGGTATGGAATTGAGGTAAAAGCCGGCTTTGACAATAGTGAAGGGGTTTACCTCAATCCTCAAAATACAATGCCAAACCAGGGCCTCACATCATTAGGTATAACTGTGCCGCTGGGTCAGGGCCTTTTTATCAACCAGCGTATGGCCGACCTTCGTGCTGCCAAATTACAGCTACAGCAAAGCCAGGCCGAACGCCGGCTTAGGGCATCGCTGGTATTATATGATGCGGCGGCAGCTTATTTTAACTGGAAAAGGAGTTATAACGAGGTACAGCTTTACAGCAATTACCTTGAATTTGCAAGGGTGAGGTATAACGGTGTCCTTAAGCTTATTGAACAGGGAGATAAGCCTGCTATCGATAGTATCGAAACAGGGATAACCGTTCGTAACCGTGAGCTGAGCCTGGAAGACGCAAAACTGAAACTGGCCAAAGCCAGGCTTGAACTGTCCAACTTCCTGTGGATTGAAGATGTCCCGGTGGAGCTCAGGGAAGATATGGTACCCGAAGAGAACCTCTTAGTAACCGTGCAGGAAACGCTTAGGCTCAATACTATCCCTGGCAGCATATCGCTTGACGGACACCCAAAACTGCAATCGCTGCAAAATAAACTCGATATGCTTGAGGTAGAACGCCGGCTCAAAGCAAATATGCTCCTGCCGCGTATTGATGTGGGTTACCACTATATTTCAGAACCATCTGCTTTTGATAACTACAGGTTTCAAGACTATAAATTTGGTTTGAACTTCAGTTTTCCCATATTTCTTCGGAAAGAAAGGGGAGGCCTCAGGCTGGCAAAGCTTAAGATACAGGATATGCAGCTTGAACTGGGGCAGGAGCGGCTAATGCTTCAGAACAAAATAAACGCGCAGCAGACAGAAATTGAATCACTTCAAAAGCAAAAAGCCATTATTGATGCCCTGGTAAAGGATTATAACACTATGTTAACTTCCGAAGAAAGGCTGTTTTCATTTGGCGAAAGTTCAATATTCCTGATTAATACAAGGGAAAATAATGTGGTAAGTTCTCGCTTGCAGCAAATCATGATAGAGAACCGCTACTTCATGTCAAATGCCGAACTTTTCAAAATATTGGCCAATCCTGATTAAGTTATTTAATTTGGTTACTTTTGCTGCTGAAAATTACGCAGATGATTATACCAAAAACAGCCGAAGAAATAGTGTTAATGCGTGAAAGCGCCCTGATAGTATCTAAAACCCTGGGCATGATTGCTGCCGAAATAAAGCCGGGAGTGACAACGCTGCAACTTGATAAGATGGCGGAAGAATTTATAAGGGATCACGGTGCTGTGCCGGGATTTTTGGGGTTATACGGATGCCCCTCAACACTGCTTACCAGCGTTAACGAACAGGTGGTACACGGCCTGCCCACCAACCGGCCCATTGAAGAAGGCGATATAGTATCTGTTGACTGCGGCGCACTTAAAAATGAGTTTTACGGCGACCATGCCTACACATTTGAAATTGGTGAAGTGCCTGAAGAAACCCGAAAACTGCTTAGGGTAACAAAGGAATCGCTTTATGTTGGTATCCGCGAGTTCAGGGCCGGCAACAGAGTTGAGGATGTAGGCAGTGCCATACAAAAATATACGGAAGCACACGGTTATGGTGTGGTGCGCGAACTTGTGGGGCACGGGCTTGGCCGCAAAATGCACGAAGCACCGGAAATGCCTAATTACGGCAAACGCGGCCGTGGAAAGCTGTTTGTAGAAGGTATGGTGGTGGCTATTGAACCCATGATAAATATGGGAACCAAAAACGTAAAGCAGTTAAAGGACGGGTGGACCATAGTAACCGCCGATAAGAAACCAAGCGCGCATTTTGAGCATAATGTTGCCCTGGTTAACGGTAAGCCCGAACTGCTTTCGACTTTTGCGTATATATATAAGGCCCTGGGAATTGAAAGTGATGAGGAGGATGAGTTCAGGAGTACACCTTAGTTTTTATAGGGTTTATTTCGCTGAGATCCGCTGAGAAACCTAAAGATGCACAGAGATATAAACGAACTTACAGGTAAAGTTATAGGTTTAGCTATGGAGGTTCATAAAGAACTGTGTCCTGGTTTGCTTGAATCGGCCTACAGTGAATGTCTTTTATATGAACTAAGAAGGGCGCGACTTTTTGTTGAACATCAAAAGCCTCTTCCGGTATTATATAAAGAAATCAAACTCGACCACGGTTACAGGATTGATCTTTTGGTGGAGAAGACCCTTGTACTTGAATTAAAAACAGTGGAATCTTTTACAGATGTACATTTTGCTCAGATTTTAACTTATTTAAAACAGGGTAATTATCCAGTAGGTTTATTAATTAATTTTCATACTAAACTCTTAAAGGACGGAGTAAAAAGATTTGCAAATTAGTTTTTCTGTGAATCTCAGTGCTTCTCTGTGAGCCTCCGTGTAACGATTGTAATGAAGAAGATTTTCAAATTCATCCTCAACACCATTCCGCGGCCGCTTCTTATACGGCTAAGTTATGTGGCCAGGCCTTTGCTGGCTGCGGCGCTGAAAGGGAATACTTATACTGACCCAATAGACGGCAGGAGTTTCAGGAGCTTTTTGCCCTATGGCTATGGCAAACAGCGCAATAATGTGTTGTCGCCCAGTACACTGTCGCTGGAAAGGCACAGGCTGCTTTGGCTGTACCTGAAGAATGAAACGGATTTCTTTACTGCCCCGAAAAAAGTATTACATTTTGCCCCCGAGCAGGCTTTCTATAAACGCTTCAGGAAGATGCAAAACCTGGATTATACGACAACTGACCTTTACTCGCCGCTGGCTGATGTAAAGGCCGATATATGCAACCTGCCTTTTGAAGATAATTTATACGACCTGATACTCTGCAACCATGTACTGGAGCATATACCGGATGATACTAAAGCCATGCAGGAGCTATACCGTGTGTTAAAGCCAGGCGGCATGGGAATATTCCAGATACCGCAGGATCTCAGCCGTGAAGTAACATTTGAGGATGATACTATTACCGACCCAAAAGAGCGTGCGGCCATTTTTGGGCAGTACGACCACGTGCGTGTATATGGCAGGGATTATTTTTATAAGTTGCGTTCTGTAGGCTTCCGTGTAGTGGAGGAGGATTACACAAAAAAAATAGCTCCGAAGGATGTGGCGCGTTATTGCCTTGCTGAAGGGGAAATTATACCAGTGTGTTACAAAGACTGATAAAAAAACCTGATGAATTTCATCAGGCTTGTAAAGTTTGACAAAGAAATATTAATTTGTTTTTTCCGGCATAAGTATACCAATTACCTTATCCTTTGTAAGATATTTTTTAGCTACTTCCTGCACTTCTTTGGCGGTAAGGGCAGTTATTTTCTGTTCTTTGGCAAGCATTTCCTCGGGGCTCGTACCATTGGTATAGGCATTTCTTAGCATTCGTACCCAGTACCTGTTTTCTTTTACCTCTTTTTTGTGTTCAAGCAGTTCGCCTTCTTTGTATTTGGCAAGGTCTTTTTCTTCAGGCCCGTTGTCTATTATTTTCTGAAGTTCTTTAAGGGCAGACGCTGTAAGTTTTTCAGCATTATCAGGCCCGCAGGGGAAAGAAATACTAAAATTATAAGATCCGTATGGCACTTTGCTCATGCTTCCGCGGGCATTAACGCCATACACACCGCTTTCATTTTCACGAAGCTGCTCAACCAGCTTTATAGTAAGTATTTCGCCCAGGGCTTCCATGGCGAGGGCTTCTTTTGGTGAATAAGACGTGTCGCCATAGTACATAATCGTTACATTGCTTTTAGGCTCAGTACCTTTATTTACAACTTTTTTGTGTTCTCCTTTTAATAGGCGGTATCCCAGGTCAATAGCTTTTTCTTTAGTTCCTGTTGACGGAAGTGAAGCTATATATTTAGCTGCATAATCTTCCATTATTTTGTCATCCACATTACCTACGAAGTAAAATTCAAAATCACCGGCATTGGCAAAACGCTCTTTGTATTTATTATATGTAAGTTCATAATCTGTCTCAGCCCATGTTTTTTCATTTGGGATCAATCCGTTAAACCTCGGGTTATCTTTTGAAAGATAGGTATAAAATTCTTGCTGGAAGTAGAAGCTGGGCTGTGAGGCCATGTTATCATAAAAAGCAGACTGTTTTTGCTTATAACCTTCATAAGCCTCTTTATCCATGTTCAGGTCAGTGAAGTAGGCATAGGTCATCTGGAACAAATATTCAAGGTCTTTTGGAGTGGCGCTTCCGCTAAGCCCCTCTGTAATGCTCGAAATGTAGGGATCAACATTTGCAATTTTACCTGTCATAAACTTGTTTATATCGTTCTTTTTAAGCCCCGAAAAGCCGGCTTCGGTGAGAGCGCCTGCAGCAAAAAGGGTTTTCTTGGCATCATCGTTTGAGAATAAGTTAGACCCACCAAAGCTTACCGCTTCCATTAATACCTCGTCATTCTTAAAGTCGGTTTTTTTATAGGTTATTTTAGCGCCGTTTGATAATATCAGAGTAGTAGTGCCCAATTTTGCATTGGTTTCTTTTTTAACCACTTTACCCGGCTTTATTTCTTTTCGCAGCAGGCTAGTAACTACTGTTCCGTCTTCATAAGGCTTAATGTTTTCGGCATTCATGTTAAGTACATTTATTACTTCCTGTTCGGTAGGCTTTTTAAGGTTGTCTTTCTCCGGCCCTGTAAATATTACAACACGGTTATCATCCTTTATGTACTTATTTATGAGGATATTTATTTCTGAGAGTGAAATTTTTGGCAGTACCTGCTTAACTGTACTGTATGTCCATTCTATTCCCGGTACAGCTTCATTTTCAAGGAAGTGCATCTGGTATTCACTTACAAAGTTTTCCGATTCGGTTTTGTCTCTGTCATTGTACTGCGACTCTATCATGGCCAGTACTTCCGTTTTAGCCCGGTCAAGCTCACTCTGGCTGAAGCCGTACTTTTTAACCCTCTGGTTCTCCTCAACCAGGACTTTAAGTGCATCAAGCTGTTTGCCTTCCTGGGTCATGGCAAAGCTTTGGTAGGCTTCTTTAGTGCGTGCCCATGTGCCGCCATGGTAAGAGTAGCCAAACGTGAATGGAGGAGTAGGGGAATTGGTAAGTTCCTGCAGCCTGTTATTGAGCATTGACGTGAAAAGCATTTCGGTAAGTTCGCGGTTCATATCACTTATGGTTACAACTTTTTTAGGTTGATCATAATCTTTATAAATCAGCCTTACTTGTGTAAATGACGCTTCTTTGTCGCTTTCAACGGCTACAAATGTTTCCTTATGGTTGGGTACGTCATATATTTTCCTTGGCCGTTCGTTCTTTGGGTTTTGGTAGCCCGAAAAGTGTTCCTGTATCTTCTTTTCCATGGCAGCCACATCAATATCGCCTACTACAATTACTGCCATGAGGTTAGGCCTGTACCAGTCTTTATAAAATTTCACAAGTTTATCATACTTAAAATTTTCAAGTATTTCCTTTTGCCCAATAGGCAATCGGTCGGCGTAGTGCGACTTGTACATCATTTTTGGCATGAAGCGCTTCATCATCCTGTTCTCCGCGCCAAGGCCCAGGCGGTATTCTTCCAGTACCACACCTCTTTCTTTGTCAATTTCCTCGGGCGTAAGTACCGTATTAAACGCCCAGTCTTCCAAAATCTGGAATCCTTTTTCAAGTTTGGCGGGGTCGTCAGAAGGTATAGGGAGGAAATAAACCGTTTCGTCAAAGCTTGTATAGGCGTTGAGGTGCTGGCCAAATTTTACACCGATACTCTGCAGGTAATCTACCAGCTGGTTTTTCGGGAAACGCTTGGTGCCGTTAAAGCACATGTGCTCCATAAAGTGCGCAAGCCCGCGCTGGTCGTCTTCCTCAAGGATAGAGCCCGCATTGACAACCAGCCTCAGGTCTACCTTGTTTTCAGGTTTAGCATTTTTCCGTATGTAATACGTTAGGCCGTTCTTCAGCTTTCCGGTTTTTACATTGGGATCAAAGGGAATGAGATTATCTCCTTTAAGGCCTTGGGCAACTACCGTGAGCGGCAGCGCCAGGAGCATTAACCATAGTTTGAATTGTTTCATGCTGCTTGATTTGAATTAGGTTGAAAATGGAAAACTACAAAATTTATAAAATATTGTATTATTTTTAACACATTTATGTAATTGTAAATCATTTTCTTAAGGGAAAGTAATTCCTTAAATTTCGAATTATAATATTAAATAGTATCTTTACGTTGAAGGAATTACATTATTAACCATGCATCTGACTACATTAAAAATTTTATTGTTTTTTATGCCCCTATATATTGCTGCCCAGGTGCAGCAGGAAATAGCGCCGCCCTATAATATCAAAACTGTATCGTTTTTGCAGAATAATGAAAACATTTACCCTTTTATAAGGCTGGGTGACCCTTTTACCTTTGCATTTGATGATTTGTATGGCAATGAAGCTAATTATTACTATACAATAATTCATTGTAATTATGACTGGACGCCTTCGCAGCTGCTTACAAGGAATGACTATGTTGAAGGTTTTGACAACCAGCGTATTCAGACGTATGATAATTCTTTCAATACCTTACAGATATATTCACGTTGAAGTGNGTAATGATTGCATTTCTTTGGTGCTATAAAATTGGGGATTATATGGATAGTCAGATAAAGCCGATCAAGATAAAAAATCATGGTCGAAGAGCAGTATCTGTTTTTAAACTCGGATTAGATTATTTGTCAAATTGCCTATTATCAAAATTCAATAAGCTGGAAATTAATTTAATACAATTTTTGTCGTGTACTTAGAATTTTTTATTACAAATATGAACAATGTTCAATAATTAAACAGTGTATAATTTTAAATTTAAGTATTATGAAAACATTCATGATTTGTTTATTGTTGCTATCAAATAGCTTAGTTACTACTGATAAAACAGCGGAAGCCATTTTAGGCGAATGGATGTCCCCTGAAAAAGACGCGCACATATTAATTTATAAGAAAAACACCCGGTTTTATGGCAAAATTGTTTGGGGCTCCGGAAATGAGCAGAAAGATATCCATAACCCAAATCCAAAACTGCGCAACAGGGATCTTATAGGGCTCATCATATTAAATGATTTTGAGTACAGCAGCAGCAACACATGGAGTAACGGTACTATTTATGATCCCAGGGAAGGAAAAACCTATTCCTGCAAAATGAACCTTGAATCTGCTGATAGATTAAAGATTAGAGGATATGTCGGTATCTCTTTATTTGGAAGAACAGAAACATGGACCCGCATAAAATAACATGTATGAAAAAGTACACCCTGATTACAGGCGCATCCTCAGGAATCGGTCTTGAAATGGCAAAAATTTTAGCGGCAGAAGGAAACAACCTGATACTGGTAGCCCGGAGCAGGGACAAACTGGAACAGTTAAAGTCAGAACTTGAGCCCGGGCATAACATCGAAGTAAAAATAATCACAAAAGACCTTTCCGTATATGAAGAAACTCTTAGTGTTTATGATGAATGTAACAAATGCGGATATATAGTAAATGTACTGATCAATAATGCGGGCTTTGGCCTCTATGGAGAATTTGCAGATACGCCCCTGGAAGACGAAATCAGGATGGTTTCGCTAAATATCAATGCCGTACTTGTCCTCACAAAACTTTTTATTAAAGATATGAAAGAACGTAAAGAAGGAAAAATACTCAACCTGGCTTCCCTCCTTTCGTTCCTGCCGTTCCCTTACTACTCGGTTTACTCCGCAACGAAAACTTTTGTACTTTCATTTTCAGAAACTCTTGCCGCAGAACTTAAAGGTACCGGAGTAGCTGTATTATCGCTGTGTCCGGGGCCGGTGGATACTAATTTCTCATCCCCGGAAATGCTGGCTACCAAAGCCTACAGCATCAATAAACCTGCTGATCCACAAAAAGTTGCACAGGCCGGAGTAAATCTGCTGCGTAAAGGCAAAGGAAAAAAAATTGTAGGCTTTAATAACTGGTTTATTTCAAACCTGCCACGCATAACCCCTGATTTTATTATGATGAAAATCAAAAAAAATTTAGCAAAACCAAATCTTGTATGAAAAATTTTGTATTAATCATAATCGCAGTTCTTCTTTACTCTCCTGTGGAGGCACAGGAAAAATACGCCTTCTTCAATGCGCAGCTGGGGATCGAAAGCTATCAATTAAATACCCCACATAATCTTCCCGGATTCAATCCCGCAAATTTATTTTCAATAGGTGCGTCAAGTTCTTATCAATTAGGCAATAAACTATTAGGGCTCGAATTTAGCTATGCCAATGGTGATACCTACGCAGAAGCCACAAACAGGCAGGTAATAGCATTTTCCAATACAATTTTCGGAGGCTATTTATTACATAACGGTAAACGGCTGAAAGTTATTCCATCAGTTGGGCTTGCATGGCAACAGATACAAACTATTTATAGCAGCACAAATGACAGTTACAATCTACAAAACGCGCAGCTACAGTTAAATCACGCAATACGCCTCATTCTAAAACAGCAAAACAATATGTTTATCGGCATAAAGGCAGGATACAAGTTTGGCTTTTGCCGCAGTGACTGGAAAGATAAAATAACCCGGCAGGAAGCAGATTTCAATGGAGGGTATAACTCATTTCACCTACAGTTACTCGTAGGTGGAATTTTAGATTTAAAAAAAAGATGAAAACACTATCTTTCATAAAAGCTAAACATCCGGAATTATTCTGGTTCAGTATGCTGTGCTTGGGTGGCGCACTTTTATGCGTAGCCCTTATAAATACTACAAGCGTAGTGGTAGCCGGCGTCAATGCCTGGCTCAAACCGTTTAAGTTTTTTACTTCCGTAGCCCTTTTATCATTAACAGCAGGATATTTTTTACAATTCCTTCCTGATAAAAAACAGGGAAGCCTATATTCATGGAGCATGATAGTGCTTCTAAGTTTTGAACTCCTGCTGATTGTATTCCAGGCGGCGCGTGGCAAAGCATCTCATTTTAACATAAGTACCCCGGCAGATAAGCTCATTTTTAACCTCATGGCGCTGGCCATAACCCTTTTTATGGTACATACCAGCTATATTGCCATACGTTTTTTTATGATCCCCTCCACTACGGGTCAGCCACTGGTACTGTTTGCCTTCAAGCTCTCCCTCATTATCCTGATAATTTTTGCTTTTGAAGGATTTGCGATGGGTGCCATGCTAAAGCATACTGTTGGCGCACCGGACGGAGGGAAAGGACTACCCATAGTGAACTGGAGCAGCCATAACGGCGACTTGCGGATAGCCCACTTCCTCGGCATCCACGCCATACAAATAGTACCCCTGGCAAGTGCCGCCCTTGCCCGTACAAAACGTGACGTAGTAACCATAGCCTTTGCTTATTTAATAATTGTAACGGCTACATTCCTGAGGGCTCTTTCAGGAAAGCCGCTTTTCTAACCCCGGCCTTCTCCATAGGATTAATAAACCTGATACAACCCGTATCATACATATACCTTATGGGAGCAGCCGTCCATAGGCATATCCGCCCATGCAGGTCCCGCTGTCGCCTCTATCTCCCTGCCGCAAAAGCAGGCGGCAGGGAGGATGCCGCCTCCATCGGGGCTAGGCCAAAACGCCGGCGCAACCCTCGCGGCTAAACGGATAATTACCCCCCTACAGGCAGGGTACAACGCATCAAAATAAAAAAACACTCCCTTTATGGGAGCGCTTTTTTGTATTACGCATTTCAGCTAATAAGGCTGCCAAAAGTCAAATAATTACTGACAGCTCGCTACCTGCTTATTTCACCCTGTACCATGTCTGGCTGCGGCCCAAAAGTGATATACCCATATAGCCGCGCACATTAAGCTTGTCTTTGTTATCAAGTGTTATAGTGCAGCTATAGGTTTTTCCTTTTACAGGATCCAGGATATCACCATCAGTCCATTCATCACCATCTTTAGTAAGGCCTTTTATAATAATAAGCCCAAGCACCGGCTTGCCTTTGTCCGCGCCTTTGCATTTGTCGCATTTTGCATTTTTACGGTCAGGATTCAGTATTTCTACCACCTTGCCGTAAATTTTTCCGTTTTGCTCGTAAATTTCAACTATAGACTTTGGCTGTCCGGTTTCATCGTCAATGGTTTTCCATCTGCCGGTAACCTGTGCCTGTGCTGAAAAAGTCCCCGCTACAGCCATAAAGAGCATTGCTAATAAATAGTTTTTCATGATGATTACTTTTTAATTTTGTTAAATGTATAAATTTTTTCTTTTTAATTTATGAATAAGTGCATTTAATTCGAAACCAAGCAAGAGGATAAAGCAGTTTATCCATATATAGAGCATTAGTACCAGCAAAGTACCTATAGACCCATACAACTCATTATATTTACTGAACCGCACCACATAAATACCGAAAAGGTAAGACGTTACTACAAAAAGCAAAGTACTCAGCACTGAACCATAACTAAAAAAAGCGGCCTGGCTCGTTTCTTTTGCGGCATATTTAAACAGCACGGAAGTCCCGGTAAGTATCATCAGGACAAGAAAAATGTACCTGCCTGTTTCCAGGAGGTAAATATCATCTGTAAGAAAGCCGCTGTCCTTAAGGCTGTGTATGATAACCTCCAGTACCAGTATGGCTACAACCGTGATGATAAGCAGGAACACAAACACCAACGATATCCCTATAGCCAGGGCATACTGGCGGAAAAAAGTGCGCTTTATAGTGATATGCATGCTGCTCTGGAAACCGCTCAGAAGCGCATTCATGCCATTGCTCATGAGCAAAACTGCCAGTAGGATACCTATGGAAAGAAGGCTGCCATAACTGGTATTCATGATGTCTTTCAGTATCTTTTCTATAGCGTCATACGTATTGGGCGGGACATTGTCAGCCACGAACATGAGGAAATCTTCACGGAAACCTTTAATGGGTATGTAAGGTATGAGGTTGAGCAAAAAAAGCAGGAACGGGAACAGCGACATGAAGAAACTGAACGCTATGGAACCGGCACGGTAAGACACATCGCCCTTAACCACGCCCGTAATATAGAGTTCCAGCAGGTGGTAGAGCGTAAGCCCTTCTGAATAGGGCAGCTTTATGCTTTTGCTGAAATGCACCAGGTATTTTATTACCGGTATGCGTTCAAGTTTATGTTCCAGTTCCGCCGACATTAAAAGGCTTTTAAGCTTAGGTCTAAATTATAAATTGAATGTGTAAGCGCCCCCGAAGATATATAATTTACACCGCACTCGGCATAGTGGCGCATCGTCTGCTCATTGATGCCACCTGAAGATTCCGTCTGGCAATAGCTGCCTATCAGGGCAACGGCTTCACGCGTTTGGGCATAGTCAAAATTATCGAGCAGGATGCGGTACACGCCCGGGTTGGCAATAATCTCACGTACCTCATCCAAATTTCGTGCCTCAACTATAATTTTCAGGTCTAAATTATTAGCCTTTAGGTAGCCATGTGTTTTGGTGATGGCCTGGGTAATGCCGCCGGCAAAATCTATGTGGTTGTCCTTCAGCATTATCATGTCGTAAAGGGCAAAGCGGTGGTTTTCGCCGCCGCCTATGGTTACGGCCCATTTTTCCAGCGCGCGGATGCCCGGGGTAGTCTTGCGGGTATCAAGTATTTTAGTACCCGTACCTTCCAGCAGGTCCACATACTTCTTTGTCTTCGTGGCAATGGCGCTCATGCGCTGCATGGCATTGAGCACCAGCCTTTCGGCCTTTAATATACTTTGCGAACTGCCCGAAACATGGAAAGCCACATCGCCATGCTGCACGGGCGTACCGTCGTGCAGGAATAATTCAACAGTAAGGTTAGGATCTACGTACTTAAAAACCTGCTGTGCAAAATCAACCCCTGCCAATATGCCGGTATCTTTTACCTGGAGCTTGGCGCGGCCGGTGGCGGTGGCGGGTATACAGGCCAGTGAGGAATGGTCGCCGGGGCCTACGTCTTCACGTATGGCGTTGGCTATTATGATATCGAGTTCTTTCTGAAATTGTTCCTTTGAAATCATGTACGGATTATTTGGGCTAAAATAGGGAAAAAAATTATTGTAGAAATTTAATGATATTCATGTATTGGTCAAACCTGTTGATTTTTTTTATAGTCCGATTATTTGATTGTCTGTTTAAATTTGTAAAAATTATCCATATCAAAATATTTAGAATTGAATAATTTAGAATTTATATGTTTATTTAACACACCCCTAACCCCTCACAAGAGGGGAGCTCCACTCTTGCATTAAATCAGCGGTCATCAGCCCAATCCGCGTCATCCGCGTTCCATAATTGAGAATTCTCCTGCCGTCGAAATGGAAGAACTTGCTAACTTTGCAACCTTCAACTTTCAACTGAAACATGAACATAAAGCTCCTCGCCATAGGCAAGACCGACAACAAAAACCTGCAGCAGCTCATGGACGATTACATGAAACGGCTCTCGTTCTACATTAAGTTTGAGCTGGAAGTAATACCGGACATCAAGAACGTGAAGAACCTGAGCGAGGCGCAGCAGAAAGAAAAGGAAGGCGAAATGATCCTGGCCAAGCTTTCCCCCACCGACAAGCTTATCCTGCTTGACGAGAACGGCAAAAGCTTCAGCAGCGTTGCTTTTTCCGCCGAGCTACAGAAGAAAATGAATTCAGGCATAAAAACCCTTGTTTTCGTAATCGGCGGCCCTTATGGATTCTCTGATGCGGTTTACGGCAAGGCACAGGGCAGGGTGTCGCTATCGGCTATGACGTTCTCGCACCAGATGGTACGCCTGTTCTTTATCGAGCAGCTGTACCGCGCTTTTACCATTTTAAAAGGGGAACCGTATCATCATCAATAATTATTTTAAATTTTAAATTCTGAATTTTAAATGTCTTCAAACCAGATAAATTCAAAATTTATAATTTAAAATTCATCATAATTTTAATCGTTTCCACCGCTTCCTTCACATCATGAACCCTAAGGATATGGGCACCTTTAGCCAGTGCAAGGGTGTTTAGCACGGTGGTGCCGTTTAGTGATTCTTGGGGCGTTATACCCAGTAACCTATATATCATTGATTTGCGCGAAACACCTGCCAAAACCGGCAGCTCTGTTATATGAAAAAGCTCCAGTTTTCGAAGCACTTCATAATTCTGTTCCAGCGTTTTGGCAAATCCAAACCCTGGGTCTATTACAATATCATTAATGCCCGCCTTCCTTGCGGCTGCTATCCGCTGCGAAAAGTAAAATAGTATTTCTTTTACAATGTCCTCATAATCCGTCAGTTTAACCATGGTTTGTGGTGTGCCGCGCATGTGCATCATAATGTACGGAACATTTAGTTTGCCTACAGTTTCGAGCATAGCCTCATCCAGCAGCCCCGCTGAAATATCATTTACTATTGCAGCCCCGGCCAGTATTGTTTCTTTTGCCACATTTGCACGAAAAGTATCAACTGAAACCAATGTACCAGGAAAATTTTTAAGTACCAGCTCCACTACAGGAACAATGCGCCGAAGCTCCTCTTCCCCGCTTACATATTCTGCGTTGGGTTTAGATGAATAGGCACCTATATCAATAAAATCAGCTCCTTCTGCCAGCATTCGTTCGGCCTGGCTAAGTAACTCATGTTCATTTTTATATTTACCCCCATCATAAAAAGAGTCGGGTGTGCAATTCAGTATACCCATTACTTTGGGCTGAGACAAATCAATTAGCCGGCCTTTGCAGTTGATAAGCATGTTGGTAGTTTTTAAATTGACCCCTTAGTTTTTTATGGCGCGTTTTAGTACATTTGGGAAAATTTCACACAAAGATACTATTTAATGAGCAATACTTCCGCCGAATATGACAGTGTAATTGCTGTATGCAGGCAGCTATATATCAATAAAATGAAAGATTACGGCAGTGCCTGGCGCATTTTAAGGCTGCCGTCACTGACTGACCAGATTTTTATAAAAGCCCAGCGTATACGCAGCCTCCAGGAAAATGAGGTACGCAAGGTTGATGAAGATGAAACAGGCGAATTTATTGGTATCATCAACTACTCCATCATGGCGCTGATACAGCTGGACAAAGGTGTTGCCGACCAGCCGGACTTAAATGTTGACGAAGCCATCGCACTATATGATGAAAAAGTAGCCCTTACCAAAACCCTCATGGAAGCCAAGAACCACGACTATGGCGAGGCGTGGCGCGATATGAGGGTGAGTTCGCTCACTGACCTGATTTTGCAGAAGCTGCTCCGGGTAAAGCAGATAGAAGATAATAAAGGCAAAACCCTTGTAAGTGAAGGTATTGATGCCAATTACCAGGATATGATAAACTATGCGGTTTTTGCATTGATACTCATGAAAAAAATATAACCATCTACAACATAAACTATGAAGATAATTACTAATATTTGCAGGGTTCTTGTGGGGGTCCTGTTCATTATATCAGGCCTTATAAAGCTCAACGACCCTGTAGGTTTCTCCTTTAAACTGCAGGAGTACTTCAACGCCGAGGTACTAAACCTGGAGTTCCTTATACCCTATGCACTGGCGTTTGCTGTTTTTGTAGTAATTTTTGAGGTAGTACTGGGCATAATGCTGCTGGTGGGGTATAAAAAGAAATTTACGCTGTGGAGCCTGCTACTCATGATCGTGTTCTTCACGTTCCTTACTTTCTATTCAGCGTACTTCAATAAAGTGACTGACTGTGGCTGTTTTGGTGATGCGCTTAAGCTGACTCCCTGGGAATCATTTACCAAAGATGTTGTATTACTGGTACTTATTTTGGTAATATTCTTCAACCAAAAGTATGTGAAACGCGTTTTCAGCAAATTCGCAGCAGGGTTAACAGTTTATTCAGGGCTTGCCTTGTGCGGGCTTTTGGCCTATTATGTACTGATGCACCTGCCAATTATAGATTTCCGTGCTTACAAGATAGGTACAAACATCCGGAAAGGGATGGAAGTGCCGCCCGGTGCGCCCAAATCAGTTTATGAAATTGTTTTTATCTACAAGGTAAATGGTGCAGAAAAAGAATTTACAGATAAAGAATTAGATAAAATCCCGGCCGACGCTGAATATGTGGACCGTAAAGATAAGCTGGTAAAAGAAGGATATGTGCCGCCTATACATGATTTTACGCTGGAACTGGATGGTGCCAATTACACTGAAGAACTGCTGAATGAACCTAAACTTGTAATGTTCATTTCATATGACCTGGAGAAAGCCAGTGATAAGGGACTTGGAAAGCTTGAAGCCTTTGCCCGCGAAGCACAGCTTAAAGGTTATAAAGTGATTGGGGCTACAGCTTCGCCTGCTGATATTATAGCGCAAAAGAAAAAGCAGCACGGGCTGTCATTCAACTACTATTTTTGCGATGCCACTACACTAAAAACTATTGAGAGAGCCAACCCGAGTATAGTGATACTGGAAAAAGGCACTATAAAGCAAAAGGCACACTGGAATGACATTGAACATGTAGAGCTGAAATAGTTCTAATCACTGATCAGTTACAGTCGCAGTAATCACAAAATAATCAAAAACCAGTTGCTCAGGTACCTCTTATATAAAACAGGATATGCACTGTTAACACTCTTTGGGGTGGTAACGGTAATATTCTTTTTATTTACCGTGCTGCCGGGCGACCCTGCGCGGATGATGCTGGACCAGAACGAGAACAGCGAGCAGCTTGCTATCATTAAAAAAAAGTACGGGTTCGACCAGCCTGTTGGCACGCAGTACCTTTATTACCTCAACGACTTATCCCCGCTGTCTTTCCACAGTACCGTTGCCGGTGATTATACCTATCTGGCCGAAGGGAAATATTCGGCAATAAAGCTTTTCACCATCGGCTCAACCACAACAGTAGTTAAAGCACCTTACCTGCGCGAAAGTTTCCAGAAAAGCGGAAAAAAAGTAACGCAGGTCATCGTTGATACGCTGCCCAATACTATTGTTTTGGCATTCTTTGCCATTATTATCGCTATCGTTATCGGTATATTCCTGGGTATTGTTTCTGCTTTGTATAAAGACACCTGGATTGACAGGGTAATTGCGCTTGTGAGTACGCTGGGCATGAGCCTTCCCTCCTTTTTTGCTGCCATATTATTTGCCTGGGTATTTGGGTTCCTGCTCCACCGCTATACAGGCCTTGACATGACGGGCAGCCTATATGAGGTAGATGATTTTGGCGAAGGTTCCTACATCAGGTGGAAGAATATCATATTACCATCAATAGTGCTTGGTATACGCCCCCTTGGCGTGGTGATACAGCTTATGCGCAATTCGCTGCTGGAAGTTATGGGGCAGGATTACATACGCACTGCACGTGCCAAGGGGCTCAGTGAGGCACGCATCATCCGCAGGCACGCACTGAAGAATGCGCTCAACCCGGTTGTTACTGCCATTTCAGGTTGGTTTGCCTCTATGCTGGCAGGCGCCGTTTTTGTGGAATACATCTTCGGGTGGAACGGCCTGGGTAAGGAGGTTGTAGAAGCCCTTAATACTCTCGACCTGCCCGTAATTATGGGTTCAGTACTGGTTATTGCTACTACATTTGTTATCATCAACATTATTGTAGATATTATATATGCGTACCTTGACCCTAGGATAAGGCTGGAGTAAATCACGAAAACGTTATAATCATAATTCCATCTTCTTTAGCCTTAAATATTTTATTTTTAATGGGTATATGTTAATGAGTTATCCATAAATTTGTTACTCTTTAAATAATAACTACAATGAAAAAAATACTTTTGCTGCCAGTGCTTATGCTGGCTATAATATCCTGTACACAGGCCCAGGAAACAGCTTTTACCACTGAAACGCTAAACTCCACTATGACAACCCTTGACGGCAAAGAAATAGCTTTTAAAGACATTCTTGCGAGGTACAAAGGCAAAACAGTAGTAATTGATGTATGGGCGTCATGGTGCCCTGACTGCGTTAAGGGTATGCCTAAAGTACACGCGCTGCAAAAGCAGTTCCCTAACGTGGTGTACCTTTTCCTTTCGTATGATAAAACAGATGAAGCATGGAAGAAAGGCATCGAAAAGAATAAGGTGAAAGGTGAAAACTACCACGTGGGTACCAATATGAAAAAAGGCGCTTTTAGTGAAGGCATAAAGCTTGACTGGATTCCGCGTTACATGGTGGTGGATAAGAATGGTAAAATAGCTTTATGGAGGGCAATTGAAGCCGATGATGAAAAACTTATAGCGATACTAAAAAACCTTAAATAATGAGAAAAAAGATTGTAGCCGGCAACTGGAAGATGAACAACGATATTGTGCAGTCGAAAGCGCTGATAGAGGGCATACTTTCCAAAAAGCCGGAAACCACCGCTACCAAAATTGTTATTGCGCCTGGTTTTGTGAACCTGCAGGCCGCTGTGGAACAAACCCGTGACACCGGTATTATCGTAGCGGCACAAAACATGCACCAGGCCGAGAGCGGTGCTTTTACCGGCGAAGTATCAGTAGGGATGCTTAAGGGCATTAATGTTAACACAGTAATATTAGGGCACTCTGAAAGGAGGCAGTATTTTGGCGAAACCAACAGCATACTGGCCGAAAAAGTAAATACCGCGCTTAAACATAACCTAACCGTGATTTTCTGCTTTGGAGAAGAATTAGCCGAAAGGCAGTCGGCAAAACATTTTGATGTGGTGGAAACGCAGCTAAGGGAAGCCCTTTTCCATTTGAGTGAAAGTGACTGGAGCAATATTGTACTGGCTTACGAACCCGTATGGGCTATAGGCACAGGCGAAACTGCTACACCGGAGCAGGCACAGGAAATGCACGCGTTCGTAAGGGCCCTGCTACGCAACAATGTTGGTGAAACTATTGCCGGGCAAACTTCTATCCTTTATGGCGGAAGTGTTAAGGCTGACAATGCCCGCGAGATCTTCGGAAAGCCGGATGTTGACGGTGGCCTTATAGGCGGTGCATCCTTAAAAGCAGATGATTTTCTTGCCATTGTAAATGCAATGGAAAACCTGTAACTACAAGCATTATCAACAATGGAAGCGGCTTTTAGCCGCTTTCTTTTTTTTGCCCCGTACATTAATAAAAACTACAGAAAAGATTTAATCCTTTGATTTTCATCTATCTATTTATTTAATCATTGAATTTTTTATGGAGCAGCCGGCTAAGCGCACTTTTGCAATCGCACATCCCGCTCTCCGCTATATCTCCCGCTGCCATAAGCGCGGCAGCGGGAGGATGCCGCTTCTATCGGGGCTACATCTACACACCAGTATATACCGGCCAGTAATCCCAAAATGTATAGATTTTTTCTCATCGGGGCTACACTACACACCAGTATATACCGGCCCGCTACGGAGGGTGGCTGTACTCTTCTTATAATATATATACAATTTTATGCCAGGCACTTTGATAACAGGCTGGTTGTCAAATTTCCTTAACAGCCATTTTTTTATTAATGCAATGTTAAGCGGCAATGCCCCGCTTTACATTTTCCAAACATTACCATTCTGTAAGTTAATACATCGTTATCGTTGGTTTAATGTTTAGCTAATGGATGGGGCGGACTTTTGTGCTATTATTAGTAAACAACATCAACACATGCTAAACAACTACAAAAAAATTATTATGTTATTGATGCTCTGCACAATAGCACAATTTGCAGGAGCGCAGCAATTACTCCACTACTGGAATTTTAATGACAGTAGCTCGGAAGCTGCCATTACCACGCCATCATTGTCACTGGTACCAGGCGCTGCACTAGCCCACCTGGCTGGCGGCACCAGTGTAATTGCTTTTTCCGAGGGCACAGGCCAGAATTTTGAGGTGCAGAACCTTAATGCACAAAATGGGGATGCTGCGGGCACACACCTGCGCTTTAATAATCCTATAGGCGGGGCGCTGGTATTCAGCCTGCCTACTACAGGATATGAAAATGCGGTAATAAAATTTGCTACCCGCCGCTCAGGACAGGGTGCCGGCAACCAGCTGTGGTATTACACCACAGACGGCACTAATTATACGCTATTTACAACGATTAACCCAAATAATAGTGACCCCGGACTTACCACGCTTGACTTTTCAGGTATTGATGCCACAGACAATAACCCCAACTTTAAATTAAAAGTTGAATTTGCACAGGGAGCCGGTGGCACAGGCGGGAATAACCGTTTTGATAACTTTACCCTGCAGGCTTTCGCTATGGGCGGCACAACAGATACAACTCCCCCATCAGTAACTTTTCTACCAGCTAATAACGCAACTAATGTTGCTGTTTCCTCAACACTACAGATTTCATTTAATGAAGCTGTGAGGCTGGCTGACGACAGCCCGGTAACTGATAGCGGACTGAACACAATTGTACAGCTTAAGCTGAATAATGCAACAGGCGCAGATGTACCTTTTACTGCTGTTTATGCAGGCAATACTATTACAGTAACACCAGCCACCGCACTGCTAAATAACCAGCAATATTATATAGCCATTGCCCCCGGGACACTGGAGGACATGAGCAACAATGCCGTAGCAGGAACACCTTCGGCAACATTTACAACAATTGCCGTACAAACAGCATTTATGGCCGGCGATATGGTTCCGGTAACTTACAGGATGAATGCTACAGGCACAGAAGATACCGTAGCACTGCTTACCCTTATAGATATTGCCCCTGGCACCTTTATAAACCTTACCGATGCAAAATATACAACCAACGCGCAGCCGCAATGCCCTAACGGAATTGTGTGGGCCGCTACACAATGCGTACCTGCCGGTACTGTAATTACTATACAGACCGAAGGGCTGGTTGCCAGCACGGGTACCGTAACAGGCAACGGTTTTGGGCTTAGCTCGAACGGAGACCAGGTTATAGTTTATGCAGGTACAGCTGCAGCGCCAAACTATATTACGGCACTTTCATCAAACGCATGGGTAGCTGCTGCCACAAGCTGTAGCGGAAGCAGCTCCATGATACCTGCTACGCTTACTGACGGAGTAAGCGCTGTTAACCTGAGCACAGCGCCGGGTAATACATCAGGCAACTCTGTTAACGCTTATTATAACGGGACACAAACAGGAGACCCCGCAGCGCTTAAAGCCTCAATACTTAATCCTGCTAACTGGATTGCTGTTGCAGGCAGTACGGCCCCGCAAACCTGGCCAGCGTGGAATTTCCCAAGCTCTCCTTCAGTACAAAATGCTGTAGTTATAAATAATACCACCATCCAGCTTACATTTAATAATGAGCTTGATGCCGCTTCAGCATCAAATACGGCAAATTATACAGGTATTGCAGGTATTGCCAATGCTGCGGTATCAGGGGCTACGGTTACCCTTACCTACAGCACGCCTTTTGCAACTGCTACGCCATATGCCCTTACCATTAACAATATTGAAGATGAAAACGGGCTGCTAATGGCTTGTGCCTATGTATTTAACTTCAGCTACAACCCAACTGTATCACTGGCATCAGATTTCATTGTGGTAGAAGAAAACCAGGGCACACTTACATTTAACCTTACACTTGCCAGCCCTGCAACAGGCTCTGTTGATGTAGTACTTAAAGCTGCGCCTTTCAGCACTGCTGATTCCGGTGATTTTACTTATACTACACAAACACTCAGCTTTACGGGTACAAGTGCGCTTACACAAACAATAAACATACCTATCATTGACGATACTACGGAAGAGCAGCACTCAGAATACTTTGTGCTAAGCCTTGAAAATGCTAACGGAATTACTATTACAGGTGAAACCATGGCTACAGTTTACATCAGGGATAACG
Organism: Flavobacterium cyanobacteriorum; assembly: GCF_002251835.1. Taxonomy (GTDB): domain Bacteria; phylum Bacteroidota; class Bacteroidia; order Flavobacteriales; family Flavobacteriaceae; genus Flavobacterium; species Flavobacterium cyanobacteriorum. Next base: position 30,850 of record NZ_NOXV01000301.1, on the reverse strand, counting down.
ACAGGCAGGCACCAGTGCCGAGCCAGTCATTAGAACTGACATATGTTACCAGCTTCGACCCTTCAGGAACAAACAGCAGCACCTGCGAAATTGTAGTGTATGACGCCGGAAGCCAAAGGCTTTTCACCACAAGCGCTGTGGCAGGTTTCCTTGATATTATTAATTTTTCTAACCCTGAGGCTCCTACTGTGGTTAACAGCATTAACATGAACCCTTATGGCGGTGTTACCAGCGTTGCCGTTAAAAACGGTATTGTGGCCGTAGCTTCGCCAAATGCCAATGAGCAGCTTGAAGGATCGGTAGTGTTCTTTAACACTGACGGTGTTTTCCAGAAACAGGTTACTGTAGGCGCGCTGCCTGATAACATCTCTTTCACTCCGGATGGTACCAAAGTACTTACTGCCAATGAAGGACAGCCGAATGAAAGCTATACGGTTGACCCTGAAGGCTCAATAAGTATAATAGATATTTCGGGGGGTATCCCGTCGCTTACACAGGCTAACGTTACCACGCTCCTGTTTACTGCCTATAACGACACTACAACTGAAGCCGCACTTATAAATTCAGGCGTCCGCAAGCTGAAACTAACCAGCACCATGTCCCAGGATTTTGAGCCGGAGTATATCACTACGAGCGCTGATTCGCAAAAGGCCTGGGTTACCCTGCAGGAAAATAACGCCATTGCAGAAATAAACCTGGCTACAGGTACTATTGCAAGCGTTTGGGCTTTAGGCACAAAAGACATGAGCGTATTAGGCAACGGCTTCGATATATCGGACAACAACAATCAGGTACTTATAGCCAACTGGCCTATTAAAACTTATTATATACCCGATGCGGCAGCTACGTACAATGTAGGGGGCACTAACTATATCATTACTGCCAACGAAGGTGATGAAAAAGAACTTACAGGCCTTTCTGAACGTACTACTATCGGTAACAACAACTATCCGCTTGATGCCGTAGCCTATCCGCAGGGTGCCATGCTTAAGAAAAGCTATAATGCAGGGCGCCTCAGGGTTACCAACCTGAATGGTAATACCGATGCTGACGCGCAGTTTGAACAGATATATGCCGTAGGTACCCGTTCTTTCTCCATTTTCAATGCTGATACAAAACAACTGGTGTATGACAGCGGTGACGATTTTGAAATGTACACAGCATCAGCGCCTTCGATAAACACTTTATTTAACTCTGACAGCGAAAGCAACAGTTTTAAAGGCCGCAGCCGTGCTAAAGGGCCGGAGCCTGAAGGTGTTGCCATAGCCCAGATACAGGGCAGGACATTTGCCTTTGTAGCGCTTGAAAGGATTGGTGGCGTTATGGTTTATGATGTAACCAACCCTAACGATGTTTCGTTTGTAGATTATAAGAACAGCAGGAGCGTATCAGCCTATACAGGTGACCACGGCCCGGAAGGGATTACCTACATAAGCAGTACTGAAAGCGCCAACGGCAAACCTTATATAGTAGTCGCGAACGAAATTAGCGGCACCATAACGGTTTTTGAGCTTGATATTACCAACCTTTCAACCGGCAACTTTACTGAAGAACCGAAAACTTTTGTAGTGTTCCCTAACCCGTCGGTTAGCGGCATAGCCTACTTCAACCGTGTTGCTGACATTGAAGTATATGATATAAGCGGCAAACTGGTACATGCTGCCAAAAACGCGCTTACTTTAAACACATCATCTTTCGCTTCGGGTATTTATTTTATAAAGACTTCCGAAGGAATCACGAAGAAACTCATTGTTGAGTAGTTTCATTTTGTTTTTTATTTTTTTGTAAGCCCCGCCCCTGAAAAGGCGGGGTTTTCATTTAAAAACATGGGATTGCAATAGAGCAGAAACCCTGAATAACGTGTAGCCAGTCCTGTAGGCGCACTGTTGCCTTTTTTAAACAGACCTGCTGTTTATACAATTCTACTGATTTTGTTACAACATTATACAACCATTGCATAATCCTTAATTATTATACTTAATTTCGGAGTCTACTAAACAACCCTGATACATGACGACCAGTGAGGCACTGAAAGAAAACGAGGCAAGGCGGCTTGAAAAATTGCGTGAGTATAATATACTTGATACGCATACTGAAGATACCTTTGATAAAATGGCACTCATGGCACTACAGGTTTTTGAAGCGCAAAGTGCTTTTATTACATTTGTTGACGAAGACAGGGTTTTTATAAAATCAAACCTAAGCCAGCTGCCCCACAATGAAGTGGACCGCAGGGCGAGCATATCGTCTATAGCCATACTGGATGATGAAGTTACTGTAATTAACGACACCAACGAAATACCTTTTTTAAAGAATAGCCCTCTTGTAGCCCTCGATGGAGGCGTCCGTTTTTTTGCAGGAGCACCGCTTAAATCACCCGAAGGATATAATGTAGGCGCCGTATGCGTATGTTCTGATGAGCCTGGCTCGGCAACAGCAACACAGATTGAAATGCTGCGCATCATTGCCAAAATAATTGTGGATAAGCTGGAAAATAAGTTGCGCTACCGCAAAAACGTTGAAGCACAGGTAAACCTTATGAACATCGCGCTCCACGAAATAAAAAACCCGCTGGCTTCGATAAAACTGGCCAATGAAATCATCCAGAAGGACCCTTCGGCGGCAGGCAGGATGACTGAAATGATTAAATCTTCTGTGATACGTATACAGAACAAACTTGACGAGCTGCTGAAACAATCGGAAATGGAAGATAAGGAAATGGTAATGCTTATTGAGGAGGTTGACATAAACGACATGTTCAAAAGGCTGCTCAACAGTTTTGACCTGCTGGCTTACCGCAAAAACCAGGTCATAGAAGTACACTGCGAAGATAATCTTCCTGCTGTGGAAGCTGACCGTACAAAACTTTCAGACATACTGCACAACCTGCTAAGCAATGCCATAAAATATTCCTACCATGGTTCTACCATAAAGCTTATGGCAACGCACCATGAGGATTACATGAGGATTGAGGTTAAAGACGAAGGGCAGGGGCTTAACCGGGAAGACGTGGGCAGGCTGTTTACAAAATTTGCCAAACTAAGTTCAAAACCAACCGGCAAAGAAACATCAAATGGCCTGGGGCTTTCCATAACTAAATCGCTGGTTGAACTCCATAAAGGTACTATAGAAGCGATAAGTGAAGGCAAAGAGAAGGGAACATCATTTATAATTTTACTACCCATCAAGTACAAAAAGGAGATAGAGGAAGAAATCAACAGCCTGCATTCATAATAAGCTTCCACTTTATGTTTTTCTTTGCGGTAATATGGGTTAAAAAATATTATCATTTCTAATGGCAGTATATAATATTGATTTTTATTTTGATTTAATGCTTACTTTTGAAATATAACGTAATTGTTACCATCATGGAAATACAATACCACTACGCAACCGTTTCAAAAGCTATTGAAGAATTGAGGCAGAAGGGATATAATGAGGATTTTAACCTTGATAATAATTACCTTGTATGCCACTCGGGCCGGTTTGGCCATGAAGAGTTTGTAATCACGGATATATATTTTTATGAAGGGGAAACCGACCCCGGAGACGAGGCGACAGTTTATGGCATTTTATCGGCATCAGGCCATAAAGGTGTACTGGTTACCGGTGATGAAGCCGACCTTGACCCGATGTCAGGCGCTATTATTGATAAACTACTGGTACATCGGAATAACCGATAATGCAGAGGCCAATAAAGCGTACTGCACCCCCCCGCCCTAAAAGTTTTTTTACAGAGCCAGGTATACGTATTGATTGAGGGTTTTGCGTGGTGCTTTACTTGAGGGACATGGCAAGTAATCACCAGCGCTGGAGGTAGCCCCGATGGAGGCGGCATCCTCCCCGCCGCCTGCTTTTGCGGCGGGGAGATAGAGACGAGAGCGGGAAATAAAACTCCAGAGGAGCGCGGCTGATCACTGCTCCGGATTAAAAAAAATAAATGGGCCAGAACTACTTTTGGTCCTGATGCAGGAATGTAACTTTTGGTGTTTTTGGGATCAGGGCGATGCAGTAGGGCTGTGTAAGGGCCATGGTGACGGCGCCCCGGGGACGGGTTTCTTTTATAACTACTTCGGCTGTATCGCCATTTTGCCGTACCGATTCTATACCAATGCTGAAACCCCCGGTACTTTTTTGGCCCATAAAGAGTATCACTACGGTGTGTTTGTTAAAATCTGTTTTTTGTGCCTCCCCGGCATTTAGTTTTTGGTACATTGAGTCGAGCGCGCTTTGGGAGGTTATAATGATATTTTGTGGTGTTTCCATGCCTCCATAGCTTTCCTGTTTAAGTATGGTAAAATTATTTTCCATTTGTATAGGCGTGCCCGGGCTGCCGCCTTTGCCGGCTTCGGCATTTGTTTTAACTGCGCATCCTGCTAAGGCAGCTACTGCTGTAAGTACCAGTAGCACTCTCATACATGCTGCTGTTTTAATGCTTTTCTGTATAAGTTTTCATACAGAGGCAAGATATTCTGTATGTCAAATTTCTGTGCTACGCTAAGCGCGTCCCGCTTGAAGCGGCACAGGACATCATCGTCTGAGAGGATAGAAACCGCTTTGGCGGCCATATCCTGCACATCGCCTACATTGCCCATATATCCTGATATACCGTCTTCATTTACTTCAGGAAGCCCCCCTGAATTTGTGGAAATAACCGGCACACCGCATGCCATAGCCTCAAGTGCCGCAAGCCCAAAGCTTTCCGTTTCTGAAGGGAGGAGAAAAAGGTCGGAATAGGATAAAATCTGGTTGATTTCATTACTGTTGCCAAAAAAGATTACCTTATCGCTTATCCCAAGGTCCCGACACAACTTTTCGGCAGGTTCACGCTCGGGGCCATCCCCTACCATCATCAGCCTGGCGGGTACGGTTTTCCGGATTTCATCGAATATTTTTACCACATCCGGGATTCGCTTTACTTTCCTGAAATTACTTATATGGGTAATAATTTTCTCTCTTTCGGTAGCCATCATTGACCGTTCGCATGGTGTGGTAATTTCATTTTTATTTTTTTCGACTTCGATAAAATTAGGTATAACGGTAATATCCCTGTTAATGTCAAAAAGCCTGTAGGTCTCTTCTTTAAGGTTCTGCGAAACAGATGTTACCATATCAGAGTGGTTGATACTGAAGCTTACTGCCGGCTTATAAAACGGGTGGTTGCCCACAAGGGTAATATCAGTACCGTGAAGTGTGGTGACCATTGGGATGCGTATGCCCTGTTCTTTCAGCATCTTTTTTGCCATGTAGCCTGCATAGGCATGGGGTATGGCATAATGCACGTGCAGCAGTTCTATATTATGCAGCTTCACCATGTCTACCAGCTTACTTGACAGCGCAAGCTCATAGGGCTGGTAATGGAACAGGGGGTATTCAGGTACGTGTACTTCGTGAAAATGTACGTTAGGGTTTAAAAGTGCCAGGCGCACCGGCTGGCTATAGGTTATGAAGTGTATCTCGTGCCCGCGGCGAGCCAGTTCCAATCCAAGTTCGGTAGCTACAACGCCGCTACCGCCGAAGGTTGGATAACATACTATTGCGATTTTCATAATAGCGGTAAATAAAGTAACGAAATTACATAAAAAAAACAGGCAAAACCTGTTTTCAATATAATTAGAGTAATAATTACCTTATCGTTTCAATCCCGCCTCATACAACTCTATCCACTGCTGCGGAGTCATTTTTTGGACCAGCCGGCCTATCAATTCATACGGAATAGTTTCAGGCTTCTTGAAGCGGATACAGCTCTTGCCCATATCGAGCTTTGTTTTTACATACTTAGGATATTCTGCTACAAACCAGTCGTGCAGTTCTTTATCAGCATAAATGCCCATATGGTATAATGCTATAAAATTTTTTTGCGATGCAATACCCAGGAAAGGCAGCGGCTGCTTCGGGTCGCAGTGGTAGCCTGCAGGATAGGTGCTGTGAGGCACTGACCAGCCCAGCATACCGTAACCCATACCTTCCTGGAAGCCTTCCGGCAGGTTCTTTATAATAACATCGTGCAGTTTTTCCATAGGAGCCCTGCGCTCTTCAGGTATTGCCTCAAAATATTCCTGTGTGTTTTTAGCGTCTGAATATTGCACCTGTATTTGGAATTATATGTTGAACATTGACTATTTGCTGCTATCACGAAAGATTTTAGCTTATGTTTATGCCTTGTTTTTATTCTACTATCGCTTCCTGTATTACCCTTTGTATATCTTCGCGGATATTTTCTTTGGAAAGGCGGTTCTCCCCTGCTTCAGGATAGGTCCTGTTGGACAAAAATACATAAACTATTTCAGTTTCAGGGTCGGCCCAGGCCATGGTTCCCGTAAAGCCGGTATGCCCAAAACTGGATTTGGATACACATCCGCATGTAGGCCCTGACTTTTCTATCTGTGGCTTATCAAACCCGAGGCCACGCCTGTTACCATCTTTGCAGGCATAACAGGTATTGAAGGTGTCAAATGTAGCTGCCGAAAAGTATTGCCTGTTGCCATAGCTGCCTTTTTGCAGGTACATCTGCATAATTTTGGCTACATCCATGGCGTTACTGAAAAGCCCCGCATGCCCCGCCACGCCGTCCTGCATGGCGGCAGCCATATCATGCACATACCCCTGTATAACCTGGTAGCGGAAATAATTATCGACTTCGGTAGGCGGAATAGCCGCCATATCAAACCTGCGCAGGGGGTTATATGTTGTAAAGCCTGCCCCAAGTGGCTTATAAAGGTTATCATGACTAAGCTTATCAAGCGAGCGACCCGTTTTCTGCTCAATATATTCCTTAAAAAGGATAAACGAAAAGTCGCTGTACTTATATTCTTTTCGTGGTAAAAGTTTACTTTCCGCTATTTTGTTAACTATAATTTCCGGATAATCTTCCCTGAGGAAAAGATTTTCAGCAACCTGGTGCGGAAACTCGGGGCTGTACATCTTCCTGTAATAAAGTGTATCCGGATGTTTACTACTGTCCAGGGTTTCCTGGTAGAACGGCATCCAGGGCTGGAAACGCGCCTGGTGCAGGAGCATGTCCCTGACGGTTATGTCCTTTTTATCTGTATGGGCAAAAGCCGGTATAAGATTCCCCAGCGGGTCATCCAGTTTAAGTTCTCCTTTATCGTATAACTGCATGAGTCCCGGCAGGGTTGCCAGTATCTTGGTGAGCGAGGCCACATCATATAAATCCGTATCTTTTACCTTACTATCTTTATTATATGTATGGTGGCCAAATGATTTTTGGTAAAAAACTTTACCTTTCCGGGCTACTACTATTTGCAGGCCGGGTGTCATTTTACCATCAATAGCCCGTTGTGCTATAGCATCTATTTGTTTTAGCTTTACAGGGTCCATACCTGCATTGGCAGGAGTAGTAAAGCCAAGCCTGTTGAGCATCCTTGTCTGCAGGCCGTCATTCACCCTGAATGCGGCACCAATTGATACGGGAAGTTTCCCCCTGGCACCAAGCGCCCCAAAAACTATTTCAGAAGCAACAGTTTGTGCAATGTTATTATTTTGGTATGCCAGGACAACACTTTCAATATTCTTAAAATCTTTAATTGAATTAAGTGTATAAGGTTTGGCAAAAACCGTAAGTATTGTACGTTTGGCTTTGGCAATAGTGTCAAGCCATACGAGCTCTTTATCTGTAAAATTGTGTTTTTTCCAGGCGCCGTCTGCTTTATGAAAGCCAACCACCACAACAGAATAGCCTTTAAGCCGCTCCATGAGGTTTGCCAGGGTATCTTCCTGAATTTCGGTAACTTCGGCATACTTCTTTAATGTATTAAGATATACAGAGCCATCATCATCGCCAAGCTTTACATAAGCTATATTTTCTTTTTCAAGATGTTCTACCGGAAGCAGCTGCTGCTCATTTTTTATTACCGTTACCGCATTTTCATAAAGTTGGTAATTAAGGTCATCATATTCAGAGGCATTAAGGTCATTATACAGGTTTGTGAGGTCTACAGGCCTGTACCTGTTAAGGCCAATCCTGTATTTATGCGCCAATATCTTTTTTACCGAATACTCAAGCCTGTCATCTGACAGTATGCCTACAGCTTTAGCCTGCCGGAACCTTTCGATGGCTACAGGCACATTTTCGGCAAATAGCAATACATCATTGCCGGCAAGGAATGCTTCAAGGTCTATATCACCGGGCTGCATATAATTGCTTGCTCCCTTCATATTAAGGGCATCCGTAAAGATCAAGCCTTCAAACCCCATTTCTCCCTGTACTATATTTGTAACAAGATTATAAGATAAGGAAGTAGGATAATTTTCTGTTGGCTCTACGCTGGGCACATTAAGGTGCGCCACCATAATACTGGCAAGGCCGTTATCAAAAAGGCGCTTATACGGATAGAACTCAATATTTTCCAGCCTGCCCCTGCTGAAGTTGACAAAGGGCAGGGCATGGTGCGAATCTGTTGATGTATCGCCGTGCCCGGGGAAGTGCTTTCCTGTGGCATAAACCCCCTCACGCTGTATGCCCCGCATCAGCGCCAGCGCCCGGTTAGTAACGTTCTCTTTATTTTCGCCGAAAGAGCGGTTTCCTATAATAGGGTTTGCGGCGTTGGTATTAATATCAAGTACGGGGGCAAAATTAAAGTGGATGCCCATACGCTTTGCCTGTTGCGCCATCTGCCTGCCCATCTGCTCAATGAGCTTCATGTCCTGAACGGCACCAAGGGTCATATTCCAGGGATAGCGGTATGTTGAATCGAGGCGCATGCTCAGGCCCCACTCGGCATCAATACCCACAAATAAAGGCACTTTTGATTTCGACTGGTAACGATTAGTAAGCCTGGCCTGCCGTACAGGCCCTCCCTGAAAGAATATTACGCCCCCAATCTTGTAATCGGTTATCAGCTTATCTATGCCTTTTACATGTGCGGAATCTTTATTAGAATAAGCCGCTACCATAAATAGCTGCCCCACTTTTTCATCAAAAGAAAAACCATTATAAATACTGTCAACCCAGCGGTGTTCTGCTTCCGACTTGTAATCCCGGAACAGCCTTGCCTGCTGTGCGCTGACAGCCTGTATGAACATAAAAAAAACAATTGCTGCTAACTTCATTAACCTTAATCGCATTTAAAGCAAAATCACCATTACTTTTAATAATGATGATCCTTAAAAATTATTATGTGGAACGAACGTTAAAAAAAACGGCTGTGCCAGCTTTCCCCTGCCGGTACTTCCCAATAATCCTGCCACTCACCTATTGTGTTGACAAGATTATTAAAAACCACCGTGTTTGCTGATACCGCTTTTTCTTTTGCCATTTTTTTGAACTCAATAAGCGGTTTATAGGCAATATGTTCGCCCAGTTTAAAGGTAACGTTCATTTTATCAAGCAGCTCCACGTTATATTTTTTCTCAAGTTCCTGTATAAAATGTACCGAAGCATCAATAGAACACCCTGTTGCCGCCTGAGTTGCCTGATTAACAGCGATAATAATAAAGCGGTTATATTTGATAAGGTAAGAGGCTTCAAGACCCGTGCCGTGTGCGGCCCAGCTGTCCACGAAATCTTTTAAAGATTTATTTATCTCTTCAACTTCTGTATCGCTGAATTTCCTGTTGGCCTGATAAATCCATATCCTTGAATCTTCCGGCAGTGTTTCAAAAGGAACATACATAATTATAAATCCTTAGCATTAGCAATAAGTTCCGCCACATCCATCACTTTAACATCATGCTCCCTGTTCTTTGCTTTTACACCGTCGGTCAGCATGGTATTGCAAAACGGGCATCCGGCTGCTATTATTTCAGGCTGGGTTTCAAGGGCATCCTCTGTCCTCTCCACATTGACATCTTTATTACCTTTTTCAGGCTCTTTAAACATCTGGGCACCACCGGCACCGCAGCAAAGCCCGTTTCTGCGGCTGCGTTTCATCTCTACCAGTTCAGCATCAAGCTTCTCAATAAGATCACGCGGCGCCTCAAAAATATTGTTGGCACGGCCAAGGTAACATGGGTCATGGAAAGTTATCTTCTTTCCCTTAAACTGTCCGCCTTCAATGGTAAGCCGGCCTTCATCAAGCAAAGACTTTAAAAACTCGGTGTGGTGGACTACCTCATAGTTTCCTCCCAACTCTGGGTATTCATTTTTTATAGTGTTGAAGCAGTGCGGGCAGGCCGTTACTATCTTCTTCACTTCATAAGCATTCATCACCTCGATATTGGCCATGGCCTGCATCTGGAAAAGGAACTCATTGCCGGCCCTTTTTGCTGGGTCGCCCGTGCAGCTTTCTTCCGTGCCTAGTACCGCAAAAGAAACATTGGCCTGATTGAGCAGGCGGACAAATGCCTTTGTAATTCTTTTGGCCCTGTCATCAAAACTGCCTGAACAGCCCACCCAGAATAGCACTTCCGGCTGCTGCCCCTGCATCATCATTTCGGCCATTGTAGGAACTTTACTATTTTCCATAATTATTCGTCGTGTTTACCATCATCAAAAACCTGTATGGTAACTTCTTTTTCGATTAAATCCGTAAATTTTCCCCTGTAGCGCGTGGCTTTCACAAGGTGGTTGTCAATCCAGTGGTAGTTACCCCCGCGTGGCTTGCCCATAAGCATACCGTGATATTTAAATCCGTGCCTGTTAAGCCACTCTTCTGTTATTTCACGATGGGCTTCCGTGCGTGAGGTAAAGAAGTAGATGATATGCCCCTCATCATACCAGCGGTTAAGTGTTTCAAGCGCATCAGGGTATACGGCTGCCGTAACCATCCTTTCAGGTTCTTCGTTGGGAATATCGTCACAAATAGTGCCGTCAATATCTATTAGGTAATTTTTAATCCCTTCAGGCAATACAGGGCTTATGTGTTCGCCATTTTCTGTTACCTGCTGCAATTTCTTCTCTATATCTTCTGCCCTCATGCTATTCGTCTTTCCAGTTTAGCCTGTCCATCTGGTTGTACTGCCACGGCGCACCGTTATTTTCTACATTTGCCATCATGTTGTTAAGTTCCATAGGCGCCGCACTCTGTTCCATGACAAGGTACTGCCTGAGGTCCATTATTATAGAAAGCGGATCAATATTAACGGGGCAGGCTTCTACACAGCCGTTGCACGTGGTACAGGCCCATATTTCTTCAGGGGTAATATAATCAAAAAGTAAAGTTTTGCCATCATCAACAAATGTACCTTTGTTCCTGTCAATGTTTTTGCCAACTTCCTCAAGCCTGTCGCGGGTATCCATCATTATCTTTCGCGGTGAAAGCTTTTTACCTGTGATATTAGCAGGACAGGAAGATGTACATCGCCCGCATTCGGTACAGGTGTAGGCGTTCATAAGCTGCACCCAGTGAAGGTCCTGAACGTCTTTAGCGCCAAACTTTTCGGGAGCAGCACCAGTATCCGCAGGCTGTGCTGCAAAGGGGTCGGCATTAGGATCCATCATCAGCTTCACTTCCCTGGTAACGGTTTCGTTGTTCCTGAACTTTCCTTTCGGCTTCAGGTAAGCGAAATAAGTATTGGGAAATGCCAGTAGAATATGCAGGTGCTTTGAGTAGTACAGGTAGTTCATAAAAACGAGGATGCCTATAATGTGGAGCCACCATGCCATTCTTTCAACAGCCACAACAGTAGCGCCGGGCATATTTTCAAATATTGGCGATATAAGCCCTGATACAGGATAGGCACCTGCCGTATGGTATCCTTCATACCCGCGCAGTTGAAGGGAATTATCAGCAGCATTCATAATGAGGAACAGCGTCATCAGCACTATTTCAAAATAAAGAATATAGTTGGCATCGCTCTTTGGCCAGCCATTAAGGTCGCTGTGTACAAAACGCCACAGCTTTATAATATTCCTGCGTACAAGGAACGCAATAACCGAAACAAGCACAAGTACTGCAAGCACTTCAAAAGAGCCTATAAGGAAATTATAAAAGCCACCCATAAAGCCAAACAGCCTGTGGGTGCCGAAAATACCATCTATAATGATTTCCAGAAGTTCAATATTGATTATGATAAAGCCGAGGTAAACAATAATGTGCAGGATACCCGCTATTGGCCTTTTTACCATTTTTGACTGTCCGAGCGCAATCAGGGCCATATTACCCCAGCGCTCACCGGGATTATCGCTCCTGTCAATATCCCTGCCGAGCTTTATGTTGCGTACCAGCTTCTTTACATTAAAAGCAAAATAGCCAAAGCCTGCGGCAAGCAGTAAAACAAACAAAATATTATCAATGTAACTCATATATAGTAAGCGGGCTCTTTATTAGCCGTCCTATTTTTTATTAGTGTTAGCCGTTTCCTCATAAGGTGTGGCTTTCCTTCCAAAAACTGAAAAATGCACGTAACGCTTGGGATTGTTTTTAATATCAGCCAGAAGCTCTTTCAGCTCATTACTGGCTCCTTCAAGGTTTTTATATACCGCCTCATCCTTAAGCATTTTGCCCAATGTTCCTTTACCGGCCTGCACATCGCTCATAATGTTATCTACATTAGCCAGTGTGCTCTCCAGCTTTTTTACAGTTTGTGCGAGGTTGGCGGAATTTATAGAATCAGTTATCCTGGCAAGGTTTGCTGTTGTAACATTAAGGTTGCTCATGGCACCGTCAATCTTGGCCCTGTTCCCTGCAATAATGCCGTTAAGCGAATGCGATACCTGATTGAACTGCTGCATGGTCTGGCTCAGCTCGGCAACAGCAACGCGGAGGTTTTCCTGTGTGCGCCTGTCAAAAACATTATTAAGGTTATGCAGCAGGCTGTCGGCTGTTACTACTGTAGCTTCTACTTTTGCCTGTAGCGGGGATAGTTTTTCGCCCACTACGGATAGCATGCCGGGCTTAAGCCCGCTCCTTAGCTCATCGCCGTCTTCAGCAAGCACCTGGTTTTTAAGGTCAGGAATAATAGCAATCTGTTTGCCTCCCAAAAGCCCCGGCTCATAAAGTGTGGCATGGCTGGTTTTTGAAATAGGGAAATCAGTTTTAACCTGCATTTCTATTTTAAGCCTTCCTACCTGGTCAGTAAAGGTTATGCCGGTAACCTTGCCTACCACGAGGCCGTTAAGTGTTACGGGAGCTGATGGCGAAAGGCCTTCAACATCATTGTATACCACATAAAAGGTGCGGTAGGAGTTGAACAGGTCCCTGCCTTTTAAAAAACTGTACCCCCATATAAATAACAATATGGCTGATATTACTAATACTGCGGTTTTAACTTCTCTTGTTACTTTCAAAATAGAGTTATTTTTTTAACAAATGTAGGACAAATAAATTGATTAATATGTGAATATTATTTTAAAGCCTCCTGAACGCTGACTTTTTTTCCATCCCTGAATGCTACCACAAATGCTGATGTAAACCCTTTTTCTTTTGCTTCTTCCAACAACTGTTTGGCTTCACTGTAGTTTGAGGTTTCCCCATAGAAATACTTTATGACCGATGTAGACGCATCCTTGGTTATATTGTTAAGCCCTTTAAAATTTGATGGTTTCAGCTCAAGGTCCCTACCGCTGGCTGATATTTGCACTTTAAACACGGTACCTTTAGCTAGAGGTTTATCCTCCTTATCCGGTTCTGGAGATTTTGTCTCGGCAGGCTTTGTTTTATTAGTCGCAGGCTGTCCTAAATCATCCCGTCGCGGTGTTTCATCATCTGCAACATTGATGCTGGCCGGATATTCCTTTTTATAATCCAGTATGGCCCTGGCTATGGCTTCGGCAATCTCTTCCTGCCCTTCTTCAGAGTTAAGATACTCTCCTTCCTGCTTATATGACAGGAAACCAAGTTCTATAAGGATACTTGGCATTGCCGTTTTGTGCAGCACCCAAAATGGCGCCTGCTTAACGCCCCTGCTTTTCCTTTTGAGCCCTTCGGTAAAATTATCCTGCACCTTGCTGGCCAGGTCAATACTCTGGTTTATGTAAGCTTCCTGCTGGGCCACAAGGCCAATAAGCGTTTCGGGGGAGTTCGGGTCAAAACCCGCATATTTGGTTTTTGAATCCTTTTCAAGTATGATAACTGAGTTTTCCTTTTTTGCCACTTCCAGGTTCGATGCGTTCTTTGTATTACCAATAACGAAAGTTTCTGTACCGAAGGCCGATTTCTTTGCTTCACCGTTACAGTGAATGGAAACAAACACGTGGGCGTCTGCTTTGTTAGCAATATTTGGCCGTTCTATAAGTTCAATGAAAACATCCGTTTTTCGGGTATAAATTACCTGCACGCCCGGATCTTTTTCGAGTATTTTCCCTACTTTAAGGGCAACATTGAGGGCTATATTTTTTTCAATGAAGCCGTGGTATATAGCGCCGTAATCCTTGCCACCATGCCCGGCATCGAGCACAACCTTAAATTTCCCGCCCATCTGTGCAAAGCCTGATACTGAAAATGCAATAAAAAACAGCAATGCCAGTTTAATTTTCCTGTTACCTTTCATTATGATATGGTTATAAATCATCATTCTTAGTTAGTTATATTTAGTATTTGCTTTTGCCAAAATTATTGTAAGTTTGACACTTCTAAAAATAACCCTGATTTCTACAAAAATAGTATTAAAACCTTTGCGTCCAAACTTATTTCATATCGTTTTATCAGCAATTTTCCTAACAACAGGCTGCCTGAAAACCTCTGCCCAGGAGACACCCCGCAGGCCTGTTTCAATACCTATTGCAAACCAGAAAGATACGGTACGTTTAAATCCGGCGAAACTTGCAGAGGCCGACACTATCCGCCGCGACACCCTTAAAAAAAAGAAGGCGGGGCTTGATGCTATTGTGAAGCGGACAGCTGAAGATTATGAAAAGATAGACCAGGTAAAAAAAGAACTTACACTTTACAACAAAGCAGAGCTCTATTACAAGGATATCGAACTTAAAGCCGGTATTATTGTGATGAATTATGAAAAAGATGAAGTTTTTGCGGGAAAAATAAAAGATTCGGTGGGAAAATACTCCCAATATCCCTACTTTAAGCAGGGAACCAATGTGGTGGAGGCGGATTCTATCCATTTTAATTATAAAACAAAAAAAGCAAGGGTTTGGAATTCCAGGTCAGACCAGGGTGAATTCAGGGTAAAAGGCGAGATAAGCAAACGGGAGAATGACTCGGTAGTATTTATCAAGAATGCACGATTTACTACCTCTAAAAATATTAATGACCCGGAATATTATTTTTACACCGACAGGATAAAACTTGTTCCGGGAAAAAAAGTAGTAACAGGCGTAACCAATATGTGGATTGCCGATGTACCTACCCCTATAGGGTTGCCTTTTGCCTTTTTCCCAATGTCTGAAAAAGCCGAGTCAGGCTTTATCGTCCCTACTTTTGGTGAAAACAATACAAGGGGCTATTTTTTACAGAACGGTGGCTATTATTTTGCCCTTAGCGACTACTACGACCTATCGGTCACGGGGGATTACTTTACAAACGGCAGTTACGGCCTGCGGTTTGAATCTTCTTACGCGCAACGGTATAAGTTTAATGGCAATGTCAATATCCGGTTTGAAAATATTATTGAAAGTGAACGCGGTTTTCCGGATTATGCCCGTTCCCGGCAGTATAACATCCAGTGGTCGCACAACCAGGATGCTAAAGCAAACCCCAATTCGCGTTTTTCGGCCAATGTGAACCTGGGGAGCAGCCAGTATTTCAGGCAGTCGCTGAACCTGGCCAACGTGGGCGCAAGCCTGAACAATACACTAAACTCATCGGTATCGTATTCTAAAACATTCAATACCGTGCCACAGATAAATGCTTCGCTTACGGCAACACACTCCCAAAACACCAATACAGAGTCCATCAACATGACACTGCCAACGCTCCAGGCAAGTGTAGACCGGATATTTCCCTTTGCCGCTGCCGATGCACCTAAAAAAGGGCTTATAAAAAATTTAAACCTGCAGTATAACCTGAGGGGCGAAAACAGGATACAAACGACTGACTCTCTTTTCTTTACATCAGAAATGTTCAGGGATATGCGTACCGGTTTACAGCACAGCATCCCGCTAAGCACCAACTTCAAGATATTCCGTTATTTTAGTGTTACTGCGGGTACCAACTACCAGGAAACGTGGGTTTTTAATACAATAGAAAGAGAGTATAACGCCAGCCGGGATGAAGTTACTGAAAGGGATGTGAAAGGGTTTGACTCGTTCAGGACCTATAACTTCTCCTCCAGCATCGGTACCACAATTTATGGTACTTTTAACTTTGGCGATGATAAAAAAATACAGGCCATACGCCACGTAATCCGCCCCTCAGTTTCTTACAGCTATACGCCAAGCTTTGACCAGTATTATGATACTTACCAATATGACGCATCCGGTGCATTACGGGAATATACCAGGTTTGAGGGAGGCTTGTTTGGAGTGCCGAGCAGGGGTTTCAGCAACAATTTAGGCATAGCGGTGAACAATACTTTTGAAGCAAAGGTCAGGGACAAAGACGAGACTAAAACCGAACCTAAAAAAATTATGCTGCTAAACAACCTTAACTTTACCACATCGTACGACCTTACTGCCGACTCGCTTGCCTGGGCGCCATTGCGGGTTTCGGCAGGAACCAACCTGCTGAAAGACAAGATGAATATAAACTTTGCCGCTACACTCGACCCCTATGCGGTTGATAATTCGGGTAACAGAATCGATACTTACAATATTGACAACGGGGGAAGCCTTTTCAGGATGACCAGTGCCAATATTAATATAAACTACTCGGTTTCCAGCAGGGGCGATTCGGGGGAAAAAAAGAAAGAAAACAGCCAAACGGCACGGAACGGTGGACGCGAGGATGACCTTTTTGGTACAGCAGTTGACCTAAATGACCAGCGAAACAGTATGTTTAAGGACGATGAGGAAAAAGGCGCTGCTGATAAAAGTGGTGGGACATTCTATAATGCTAAATTACCATGGGATTTACGATTTGCTTACTCGCTCACTTATAACAACACCCGCCGTGAGCGCACCATTACCGGTAATTCAATAATGGTGTCGGGCAATATAGATATAACTCCACGGTGGAAAATGGGATTTTCTACAGGATATGATTTTGTGCAGCAGGGTGTTACTTTTACGCAGCTTCGTTTTGAGCGCGACCTGCTGAGCTGGAGGATGGATTTTAACTGGATACCCCTGGGAACACAAAAATCATGGGGCTTTTTTATTGGGATAAAATCTTCGGTACTTAGCGATATTAAGTGGGATAAGCGCCAGGTGCCGGACAGGGTAATACGATAAAAATAAGACATGAAAAAAATAATCTTTACAGACAAAGCGCCTGCCCCTATAGGGCCTTACAGCCAGGCAGTATTATCAGGCAACACTTTATACACGTCAGGGCAGATTGCCCTCCACCCTGAAACCGGAGTACTTATTACTACGGACATTGAAACTGAAACAAAGCAGGTTATGGAAAACATGAAGGCCGTGCTTGAAGCTGCCGGAATGGATTTTGAAAATGTTATAAAAGCTACTATCTTCATCAGTAACATGGACGACTTTGCCAGGATAAACAGCATTTACGGCAGTTACTTTAATGAAAAAACCGCTCCTGCAAGAGAAACGGTCCAGGTGGCAAGACTGCCTAAAAGTGTGAATGTTGAAATATCTATGATTGCTGCGAAATAGCCAATAACAGTAATTCAGCCGAAGCAGGGTTTGTGGCCAGCGGCACATTATGCACGTCACAAACCCTTATAAGCATGTTTATATCGGCTTCGTGCGCATGGCTTGCTAATGGATCTTTAAAGAAAAACACCATTTTTGTTTTACCTTCTGCAACCCTTGCGGCTATCTGTGCATCGCCACCCAATGGCCCGGAGAGCATTTTCTTTACTCTGAAACCCGCCTTTTCGGCCTTGCTTCCGGTTGTGCCGGTGGCAATCAGCTTTACGTCCTCCTTAAACAGGATGTCTTTGTGTTTGTTTAAAAACTGTACCATCTCGGCTTTCATGCCATCATGGGCAATTACGGCAATTTCCATATCAGTTTATTCTGTGGTATTCAATAAGGCCGTCAATAGGACGCCTTAGTACATTGCCCAGCTTCAGGTTATTTTTTGCCAAAACCTCTGCCAGTTCGGCTTTAAGGTAAAATGCTATAGAGCCGACAAAATGTACCGGCACCTCATGAGCGTTATCATATTGCGTGATGTAATTATCAACAAATGTCTGCATGGCATCAACAATAAGATCTTTTATAAATGGCTCATCTTTATGCTGTATTAAAAACTTAGCAAAAGTAGCCAGGTAGGCATTAGGGTTAGGCTCTTTATAGAGATTATGCTTAATGCTGTCCGGGTCCAGGTCATATTCCTGGGCAAATTCCCTGACCAGGTGCTGCGGCATCTTATTAAAGTAATAGGCCCTGAGAAGATCCCTGCCAAAGCGGTTGCCACTACAATCATCCATGGCTATGTAACCCAGCGACTGTACTTTCTGGTGCAGTTCTTCACCATCAAAATAGCTACAGTTGGAGCCTGTGCCTAAAATACATATTATGGCTTTTTCCTCTGTAGGGTTCGTGGCGTAAGCAGCGGCATACGTATCTTCTTTTACCGTTATTTCTGCCTTGGGGAAAAACTCCTGGAAAAGGTTTTTCATGAACACTTTCATACGGTCAGTGCCGCACCCTGCGCCATAAAAATAAAGGCTGGTAACATCATTACGGTTGTTATAAATATCAAAACGGGCCTCAAGCCTTTCAATAGCCTCTTCCCTGCCTATTACTTCGGGGCTGAGGCCAAGTGTTTGTGTGGTGAACAGCCTGTTGCCCTGCTCATCAAGGGCAATCCAGTCAGCTTTGGTCGCACCACTGTCAACTAGTAATTTCATTAAGTTATCTGCGTTAGTCTGGTTAGTTTCAGGCGGCAGGCCGCATAGTTTGTTTTGGGATTGTTCAAATAATACAAAGCCCCGCCTTTTGGTTACAAAAAGCGGGACAATATATAAAATAATTATAATGAAGCAATATGTACTGAAAGATCTATAAGTTTGCTGGAGTAGCCGTACTCATTGTCATACCATGAAACAATCTTGAAAAAGGTAGCATTAAGCCCTATACCTGCCTTGGCATCTACAATACTCGTCCTGGAGTCTGATATGAAATCCTGCGATACCACATCATCTTCAGTAAAGCCCAGAATACCTTTCATTGCACCTTCTGACTCTTTTTTAAGTACTGCCATTATCTCCTCATAAGTAGTTTCCCTGCTTAGCTTTACGGTTAGGTCAACTACAGAAACATCGGCTACAGGCACCCGCATACTCATACCGGTAAGCTTGCCGTTAAGTTCAGGTATAACCTTGCCTACCGCTTTGGCTGCACCCGTGCTGGCAGGAATTATATTTAATAATGCCGCACGGCCACCACGAAAATCTTTTCTTGAAGGGCCGTCCACGGTGAGCTGAGTGGCGGTTGTGGCATGGATGGTAGTCATCAGGCCTTCCACTATGCCAAAATTATCATGTATCACTTTTGCCAGCGGCGCAAGGCAGTTTGTTGTACATGAAGCGTTAGATACTATGGTATCGGCTGCTGTGGCTTTATCATGGTTTACACCCATAACAAACATGGGGGCATCTGCCGAAGGCGCAGAAATTATAACTTTTTTTGCCCCACCGGTAATGTGTGCCTGTGCTTTATCAAGTGTAGTAAATATACCTGTACACTCTGCTACGACATCAACACCTACTTCATCCCATTTCAGTACTGAAGGGTCTTTTTCAGCAGTTACCCTTATATGCCTGCCGTTAACATACAGCTGGTTATCCTTAACCTCAACAGTACCCGCAAAATTGCCATGTACCGAATCATATTTTAACAGATATGCGAGGTGGTCAACCTCAAGCAGGTCATTTATAGCTACTACTTCAACATTATCCCTGTTAAGGGTTTCGCGGAACACAATACGCCCTATCCTGCCGAAACCGTTTATTCCTAATTTAACTTTTGCCATTTTTTTAAGTTGTTTATTTTGTTTTAATTATATAGAAACAATATCCGATACCCGGATAAGCTCCTGATCTATTTGTGATTTTCCTTTTACGGCCTGTTCCAGCGGGGTGAGCGCTATTTCATCTTTTATAAGGCCTACCATATAATTGGACTTGCCTTCCAGCAGTGTTTCGACTGCCTTAACACCGAGGCGGCTGGCAAGCACCCTGTCAAAGCATGATGGCGAACCGCCACGCTGCATGTGTCCCAGTATTGATACGCGGACATCATATTCCGGCATGTTTTCTTCAACATAATCTTTAAGCTCAAAAGCGTTCTTGCCAATCTTATCCCCTTCGGCAATAACTACAATGCTTGATGATTTGCCTGAAGCTTTACTTTTGCGCAGGGAGTCAAGAAGCCTGTCGAGCCCCATGTCTTCTTCGGGTATTAATATTTCCTCGGCACCTGCCCCTATACCTGCGTTGAGGGCGATATGGCCGGCATCACGCCCCATGACTTCCACAAAAAACAGCCTGTTGTGCGAACTGGCCGTATCCCTGATTTTATCTATTACTTCTACAACTGTATTTAGCGCGGTGTCATATCCCAGGGTATGGCTGGTGCCATATATATCATTATCAATAGTGCCGGGTATGCCTATAACGGGGAAACCAAATTCTTTATTAAAAATGAGCCCTCCTGTAAAACTGCCGTTGCCACCGATAACCACAAAGGCATCAATACTGTGCTTAATAAGGTTATCATGAGCTTTTTTTCGGCCTTCTGCAGTCATAAACTCTTTGGAACGCGCCGATTTTAATATGGTTCCCCCTTTATTAATGATGTTGTTCACCGAGCGCGGCCCCATTTCTTTAAAATCGCCTTCAATCATGCCCTGGTAGCCCCTGTAAATGCCTGTACACTCAATATTATGAAAAGCGCATGTACGAACTACAGCCCTGATTGCGGCGTTCATACCGGGGGAATCCCCTCCTGAAGTAAGCACACCGATTTTTTTTATATTTCCTGACATTTTTTTTATAATTAATTGTAAAATTAAAAATTTTATACAATATATTTAGTTGATTTTACAATCTATTAATAAATCAGCAACTTTTCAAACGTTTTCGTTAATAAGTTTTTTATTATCCAACATTGCGATACGCTTATAACTTATTGTTCTGTAGAAAAAGGGGGGGGGTATCATCTGGTATCTATCGGAGGGAGCTTATTATTCCTGGGCAGGCAGGGATGCAAAGGCGCTGAGGCCTAGCCCCGGTGGAAGCGGCATCCTCCCCGGCGCCGCGCTTATGGCGGCGGGGAGATATAGCGGACAACGGGACAAGGTGGCAAAAAAAGCGCTTAGCTTGCTGCTCAATATGTAAATGGCTTGTACCGGAGAAGATGACGTATGAAATTAATCTACTTCGGGTATGCGCTGGGGCTGCTTGTCCTCTGTGTTGTTTTTCTTACGCCGGTTATTGTTGTCAAACTCAATATAATTGGGGGCCGGTTCGGAATCGGGTATTTCATCGGTGGGAGTGCCATCCTGATTCTGTATTTGTATTTTACGGAAGATCTTGGCTACAAGTTCTGAAAAAATATCAAAGTCTACTTCATAAGTTAGGCCGACACCCTGGGTATAACCAATACCTTCCCCTAAAAAATTGATATCATTTTCCCGGTTAAAAACACGTGCTTTTAATGTATTATCCTTATTAAGGCGCAACTGAGCCTCGACATTGCCTACAATTGCCGATTCATTAACGCCCACGCCGCCGACCGGGACACCCAGCTGGCCATTGACCGTGATCCTGTCGTTTATCTGTGATGAGAGCGTAACTCCTATTTGTGAAGCTGTCTCTGCAAATGGGTTCCTGTCGGCCTGCACGTAATTAAGGTTTACTTTTACCTTGCTTTCCTCATCTGAAAAAATGTCGCCTACAAGGCTGCTGGCCCTTTCAAAAATGGGTGCATATACGGCATTACTGGCATTGGTGGGACTCAGGAACGTGCGTGAATATAATAGTGAAAGTGCCTGAGTCTGCCTGGTATCAAAATCGTTAAGCCTGTATTCAAGGTCTGATTTCAGCACGGAACTTGCCCCGGGAAAGTTAATCTGGAACTCATGTTCGGGTGTGGTAAGGTTTCCACTGAGGGCGATAACAACCTCAACGGGTATGTTGCGGTTAAATGAAGAAGACTCGAGCAGTACTCCGGGATTAGCCTGTGTTTTGTAAACTGCTTCAAGATTTAACCTTGCCCTTTTGGGGTCGCCTTCCCAGGATATGTACCCCCCGCTCCTCACGACCAGCTCTTTGTCAAAAATGCCGCCGTATTTAAAGTTATATATTCCTTCGCGTACTGAAAAGTCTCCCGTCATATTAAACTTTCCGAGGGTATTAATGTCAAGCAGGAGGGTACCGTCTCCCCTTGCTTTGAACCCATGGCCGGTATTTTTATCAATAATGATTTCAATATTGGCATCAGGTGTAATATCAAGGTCAAAATTCATTTCAAGGCCTTTGTAGGTGCGCCCTTCACTTACAATGCCGTTCTTTTTATTGGCAATTTCCTGCGGGCTCGGAAAGTAGATGTATGGTGTATCCCCGCCGGACGCGGCATTGTTCATTGGTATCTTGATATCGGTACCTTTAACGGATTTTGCACTTGCGTTGATGGTGAGTGCGGTTGTAGGGCCATAGATATTAGCCTCGCCCTTAATAATGGCGGTACCGTAAAACTGTGCATCATCGGAATCTTCTTTATCAAAGACGAGGAGCTTATCGGATTTTAAATTTAGGCCGAGTACCCAGTCCTTAAAGAACCTGTGTTTGACGCTCCCGTCGAGTACGCCCGTGGTGCCAAGCTTCGTATCTGTTAAATGTATACGCCTGAAAAAGAATTCTTCCTTGTTAAAATCAACAACGGCATCCTGTTCAAAGTTATAATCGGTATTAAGATACCCTATTTTTAGTCCTGCATTTTTCAGGTAGAGCCTGCCGTTAACTTCAGGGTCACGTGCATTGCCCGCAACTGTAGCACGGCCAGAGGCAAGTCCGCGCATGTCCGGGAAAATGGTTTTCAGGAAAATAGTAAGCGGGCTTATATCAAAATTAGTAAACCCGGCGTCAAGGTTGAGTACCGTCTGTTTATTAATAATATCTATATTTCCGTAAGTAAAAAACGTTTCGTTATTGTTCCTGAAAATGGTTGAATACACGTTGAAGCGCCGCAGCGACTCATCCCCGGCAATCTGCACATCCAAATTTCCTATATCATACTGGTTAAGAGACAGGCTGTCTACCGAAATGCTTGCAGTGGGTTGAAAAACTGACTTGTTTTGCCTGAGGCTTACAACGCCGTTAACCCTGCCTCCAAAGTTGAGGCTGTCCAGCGTGGGGGTAACTTTGTAGAGGTCAACATCATCAAAGGTGAGCTTGAGGTCTTTATAATCCTTACCTTTCAGGATGCCGCTTAACTCTACTTCCTGCCCATTGTGTGACAGGCTGATACCATCAATAGTAAAATCGGTCAGCTTTTTATTAAAAATTATTTTATTGTCATGGGCATCGCCTTCATTGAGGTACCAAAGGTAGTTCTTAAAGTTCACCTCTGATTTCTTAAACCCTACTATTGACTTATTGTCCTTATCAATAGTATGGTAAAGATTCAGGTTAAAAAAATCTTTGGCCTGTTTTCCGCCTTTAAATTCCGAGCGCAGGTAGAGTGTGTCATTCTGCGTTACATTTATCAGGCTAAAGCCTGATATACTGTAGTCCTTCACCCTTGCGCTATCCATCTGCACATAGGCATTGTACAGTGGATTCCTGTTGTTGACATCGATGCGGATATTGTCAAAATAATTTTTAAAAGCCTCAACATGGGGCGAACCGAACGCCAGTTGAAACTCTCCTTTATCCGCATTAATGCGCCCTTTAAGGCTGGTGCTGTCGCTTATTTTTATTTCGGGCATAAGCACCTCAACAATCTTATTATTAATTGCAAAGCCGAAATCCAGGAACTGTCCTTTTTTAACTTTATGCGCTGAATAATTGGTATACAGGCTACCCAAAGCATTTTCTACAAGTTTTGGCAATTCATTTATATCAAAAATACCTCTTACGTGCCCTTCTACAATATCCTTAGAGTTGATGGTTATGGCCCTGACTTTTTCCGCATTAAATACTGAGTTTACTTCAAAATCATCAAAGTAATAATTCCTGTGATTTTTCTGATAAGAAAGGTGCGTTACGGCAAGCCTGCCAGCCAGGTTATTGAGGTTATTGCCAGAAGCATCCAGTACAAAATCGCCTTTGAAAACTGCTATAGTATCTTTGGTAACGATGTGGAGCGCTTTCAGGTCGGCATAATCTATCTGCGCATGGAAATCGTAATTGTTATTGTTGTTACCCATGTCCACAAGGCCGTCAAAGCTCATGAGCAGGTTAGGGTCGTTACTGTTTACCCTGCCTTTAAAATAGGGCCACTTCAGCCTCCCGTCCACAGTAATGCCGGTATAATTATACCTGTTAAAATAAAGTTCTGAAATTTCTCCTTTGAGTGATGTATTTACCGATTGCCTGTTGAACCCCTGCCCTTCCACTTCAAGGTTAAGTGACACGGTACGCAGTGATTTATTATCCAAAAGACCGCCGAGATTAAAGTTGGCCAGGTTTACAGCACCTGTATAGGCGGCATCGGAAGGCTTGTTATAATCTTTTATGGAGATGTTTGTTTCGGCCTCGCCAAGTTCTGACATCAGGTAAACATCCGCATGCAGGTCGCGTTTTGTAAGTACTACATCACCTACAAGGTCAATACGGCCAAATTTTTCAAGTACCGGCGGGAGGCTTTTCCCAAGGATACGGGGCATTATCCCGCGAAGGTCATTATAGTGGGATGTAACGCGGTCAAAATTACCATTCATATAAAAACCGGGGCCTTTTTTATCAAAAAGGCGGCGAAAATTTACCGAACCGATTATTTCCGACTGCTCATCGTCAAGCAGTTTAAGGTTATGAAGGGTAAAATTGTTTAAAGGCCCTTTCAGGTGCGTGGAAAGGTAAAACTTCTGGTTGCTGCCAAATTCATTAAAAAAATAATTCAGTTCATTTGATGAGATGCTGGCCCTGTCAACCCTGAAGTCAAATTTCACCTTGTTTGTAAAATCCTTAAAATCTTTTTTTGTGTAACTAAGTGTAATGGCCCCTTCAAGCGCTGATTCTTTAGTCTTAAGCTCAAGGGCATCAAGTATAATGTTCTTTTTGGTATAAGTGAAGGCCGCTTTAAGGTTCTCAACAAAAAGGCCACGGTGATCCAGCAAAGAAAGCTGCTGAATACCTGCCGAGATGTCGCTACCTTTTATAAAAAAATCCTTCAGCCTGCCATTCAGTTTCTTGAAATCGAGCACACGGGGTGTTGCCGCATTTTGGTTAGTGAGCCTGAAACGCCCACTGGCCACGCGAAGGTCTTTTACCCGCATCCTGAACTTCCCTGAGCCGGGCTTACCATTATCAAAAGCTTTTATAAACAGGTCCAGGTTTGATGTGTTTTCGCCTTTGTAGGTCTTCATGTGCAGGTATAACTTCTCTGCACGCAGTGTCCCAAATTTCAGTTTACTGTCTGCAATCTGAAGTACATTATACACATTCGTATGAATACGTGTGGCTGATATAAGCGTATCTTTATGATGGTCAAGCACCAGGACACCTTTGAGTTTTACTCCCCCAAATATGGAAAAAGCCACCTTTTCTATACTGATATTTGTGCCAAAATCTTTATTAAGGGTTTCAGTGGCGTAGCGGGCAATTTTTGTTTGCACAAATGGCAATGAGAGCGTAATGCCCAGCAGTAGCAAAAACAGGAGTAATCCTATCAGTGTGCGTACAACTATTTTTTTAAACTTTTTGATACGGTAATTGTTTAAATTTGTGGGCGTCAACTTTGGGGCTAAAACCAAAACAAAAGTAGGAATTTTTTACTGTTTGCCCCTTTGGCTTTAAGTGATTTTTATAATTTCAAATAGTGTGCCGAAAATGCCAGAAAAGCCTGTTTACATATTAGCCATCGAAAGTTCCTGTGATGATACTGCCGCAGCCGTACTTAAAAACGACAAAGTAGTATCAAATGTTGTGGCCAGGCAGTCGGTACATGAAGAATATGGTGGTGTTGTGCCAGAACTTGCCTCACGTGCCCACCAGAAAAATATTGTACCTGTGGTTGATGTAGCCCTTACGAAAGCAGGCATCAGCCGGGAACAGCTTGCCGCGGTGGCCTTTACGCAGGGCCCGGGATTAATGGGCTCGCTTCTTGTAGGCAGTTCCTTCGCCAAATCACTGGCCCTGGCGCTCAATATCCCCTTAATTGCCGTAAACCACATGCAGGCACACATACTGGCCCATTTTATTGATGAGGAAGGCTATGACAAGCCGGAGTTTCCTTTCCTGGCTATGACGATAAGCGGCGGCCATACCCAGATTGTACGTGTTAATGATTATTTTGACATGCAGGTGATAGGCGAAACAACCGATGACGCCGTGGGTGAAGCGTTTGATAAAACAGCCAAGATACTTGGGCTCCCTTATCCGGGAGGCCCGCTGGTAGATAAATATGCCCGGGAAGGCAACCCAAAAGCATTTGCTTTTACCAAACCGAAAGTCCCGGGGCTTGATTTCAGCTTCAGCGGCCTGAAAACACAGATTTTATACTTTATCCGGAAGAATACTGCCGAAAATCCTGAATTTGTACAGCAGCATATTGCAGACATTTGTGCATCAATACAGTATACAATCATTACTATCCTTATGGATAAGCTTAAAGAAGCTGTAAAAGAAACAGGAATAAAACAGGTGGCTATTGGCGGCGGGGTATCGGCCAATAGCGGGATAAGGGAAACACTGAAACAGGCCGAAAAAAAATATGGCTGGAAAACGTTTATCCCTAAATTTGAATATACCACCGATAATGCCGCCATGATAGGCATTGTAGGTTACAGGAAATACCTTGAAGAACAATTTACTGATGCCACCGTAACATCAAAAGCGAGGATAACGTTTTAACATGCAGTTATTTTATAACCCTACCCTACAGAACAGTGATACGTTCTTTCATTTTGATAAAGAGGAAAGCCGGCACATTATTAAAGTACTTCGTAAAAAGGAAGGCGATACTATACAGATTACCAATGGCAAGGGTATGCTCTTTATATCTGAAATTATCACGGCTTCCGAAAAAAAATGTGAGGTTGCAATAACAAGTAGCCAGTTTTTCGGGCCGGCACCCTACTACCTGCACCTTGCCGTAGCTCCTACAAAAATGAATGACCGCTATGAATGGTTCTTAGAAAAAGCTACAGAAATTGGTATACATGAAATTACACCCCTGATATGTGAGCACAGTGAGCGTACTGTTTTTAAAGCAGAACGCTTTGAAAAGATAGTGCAGAGCGCCATGAAGCAATCACTGCAATATTACATGCCTGTACTTAATGAGCCGGTATCTTTCGGTAACTTTATAAAATCCGGACGTGAGGGCCAGCTGTTTATTGCACATTGCGAAGAAACAGAGAAAAAACTACTAAAGGCAGCAATAAAGCCGGGACAGAAGGTAACCGTCCTGATAGGCCCTGAAGGTGACTTTTCTGTAAAAGAGATAGCTATGGCCCTGGCACAGGATTATGTACCCATATCACTCGGCAATACAAGGCTACGTACCGAAACAGCGGCAATTGTAGCGGCACACAGTATTGCTTTTATAAATGAATAGTAATTACTCAAATTTATTGATTTCAACTTGATGCAAGTTTATAATCACTTATACTTATCATTCAGCCCTTTTCCTTCCAATATCATGGGCTTTATTTTCTCAAGGCGGGCCAGTTGTGTTTTTTCCTGTTTTGCTGAAGCGATGTACTCATTATAATCTTTCTGCCTGCCGGGAGTAAGTTTGCCGAAAGCTTCGGCAAGTGCAGGGTCAGCATCCAGTGCAGCCTGCAATGCTTGCGGAACCGGAACCACTTTCTTCTCCGGCTTTATCTCTAAGCCTGCTTTTTCAACCTCAATGGCTTCGGTAATATATTGAAGGATTAACTTTTCGTTTATTTCTTCTTTAGAGGTAAAACGCCACTGCCGAAGGGATTTGGTGTTACCCTCATTGGCATTTACCAATACGCCGGCCTCATCTTTGAGGAAAAAGCCTTTGTAAAACCAAAGTGTGAAAAAATTTTTAAAGCCCAGCAAACCTAACACATTTTTGCCATTAAAGGTATAAACAGGCGCGCCCCACTTTATGGTTTCTACCAAAGGTGTCTTGTTTATGACAGCTTTCAGGGTATCAAGCTCTTCCGCCCATAAATGGCTGCTGTCCCATTTATTCTCTTTCTCCATGCTTATTTCTTTTCTGCAGTAAGCTCTGCAATGCGTACAATTACCTCAACTGCCTTCTGCATGCTTTCTACCGGTACATACTCATATTTACCGTGAAAGTTATGCCCCCCGGCAAAGATGTTTGGGCATGGCAACCCCATGTAGGATAATTGCGAGCCATCAGTACCGCCGCGTATCGGCTTAATGATAGGTGTAATGCCTAAATCTCTCATGGCCCTTTCGGCAATGTCAACAATATGCATTACAGGCTCCACTTTTTCCCTCATGTTAAAGTACTGGTCCTTTACCTCTGCTACAGCCACATCACCGCCATATTGTTTTTGGTATTTTCGGTTCAGTTCATCCGCTATTTTTTTTACCAGCTTTTTCCTTTTCTCAAACTTCTTACTGTCATGGTCGCGGATGATAAGCTGCACGGTAGTTTCCTCAATACTTCCGCTGATGCCCGTAACATGGAAGAAACCTTCGTAACCTGTAGTCTTTTCAGGCACTTCTTCTTTCGGAAGCCTTGAAATAAATTTATTGGCAATCAGCATTGAGTTGATCATCTTACCCCTTGCATAGCCGGGATGCACGCTCTTGCCTTTAAAAGTTATCTTAGCTCCGGCGGCATTAAAATTTTCATACTCCAGTTCGCCAATCTGGCTGCCGTCCATAGTATAAGCCCACTCTGCACCAAACTTAGCCACGTCAAACTTATGCGCGCCACGGCCTATCTCTTCATCAGGTGTAAACCCCACACGAATTTTACCATGCTTTATCTCAGGGTGCTGGATTAGGTACTCCATAGCGGTTATAATCTCGGTAATACCGGCCTTGTCATCAGCGCCAAGCAGCGTTGTGCCATCGGTAGTAATGATTGTCTGCCCTTTGTATTGCAGCAGGTCTTTAAAGTATGAAGGAGAAAGTATAATATCCTGTTCTTTGTTCAGCACAATGTCGCCACCGTCATAATCTTTAATGATTTGCGGTTTAATATTTGCCCCGGTAAAATCAGGCGTAGTGTCAAAATGCGAGATGAAGCCTATCACCGGCACCTCATAGTCAACATTTGATGGGAGTGTTGCCATTATATAAGCATGCTCATCAATAGTTACATCTTCCATGCCTATGGCTTTCAGCTCCTCCACAAGCTTATGGGCAAGGTCCCACTGTTTTGCAGTACTTGGAGTAGTATCAGAGTTCGGATCCGATTCGGTATCAACTGTTACATAGCTGATAAAGCGGTCTATAATATGCTGCATTTTGTAGTATATTAGGTAATTAGATTATTTTTTTAATAACGCGTAGTTTATGCGTGTGGCGCTGGGTGTCAGTGTTGTAAATACCCAGATGGTCCAGCCTGTCAATACGCACTTTACCATGCGCATGGATGATATAGTTGTCTTCCATAATGATACCTACGTGGATGATGCGGCCTTCCTCATTATCAAAAAATGCCAGGTCTCCGGGTTCGCTTTCTTCAATAAAGCTTAACGCTTCACCCTGTGTGGCCTGTTGCGAGGCATCGCGGAGTATGGCATGGCCGTTCAGCTTATACACCATCTGGGTAAGGCCTGAGCAGTCAATACCAAAGGGTGTTTTCCCTCCCCACAAGTAGGGCGCGTTGAGGTACATAAAAGCCGTATCAACCACACTTTGTTTGGGGTTTTTGCCACTCAGTTTAAGCCCCTCGAAAAGGAACTGCTGTGTGTTAATATCGGCATGGTCAAGAAAGGAAAGAGAAGCACCCAGCGGCACAGGGAGCAGGCTGTTTTGTGGTGTGGTAATATATTCTATAAGGTCGCCGTTAAGCACCAGCGGACTGCCGGAAAGCCTGTTGTAAGCCTCTTCAGTAATAAAATCAAATTGTTTGTTGTCAATCCAGCCGTTGTAACCGTCATAAGCCAGTTCTATGCACGACCATTTTGCGGTTTGTTCCAGAATTTTAAAATGCTCCCCGAATAATACCTGCGATGTCATTTCGCTCCTGTCATTCGGCTCCAGGCGTAAGGGTACAATAGCAAGATTACAAATACCAAACATTGATTATTTATTATTTTGTATTGATTATTGACTATTCGTTATTGATACTTTTATTTTTATTTTCTGCTGAAACAGCGTTTAAAGCTTTTGAAGCTGTTTTTCTTGAGCTTACAAAGATAGCGGTTAATTCGGATGCTTCTTTATGAAACGGCAAGCATAATTCCCGAGGCAGGATATTTTCATCTATCAGAAATTCGAGCCAGAAAGCAGCTTCATCAATTTCTTCAATAACAATGCTAAGTTTAGATACAAAACTTTTTTTGGTTTGCGCAATGCAGCTTGCCCTGTAATTTGCAGCTACGGAGGTACTGCATCGTATTAGTTGCCCTTTGGTGTGGTTACTTAAATAATTGTTAGGTAGCTGCAAAGATAATTTTACACAATCGTGTGCAATTTTTTTTGTACGGTGTAGGAGCTGCTGTTTCAAAAAAAGGCTGATTATTATCAGCACAAATTAATCAATAATTTGCTAATAAAAATCAGCCAATATAAAATATTCAATAAAAAATCAATCCTGTCCTAAATAAAATTTAACACTATCAAACTTAAC
>NZ_NOXV01000295.1 GCF_002251835.1 Flavobacterium cyanobacteriorum | reverse complement strand
ATGACCGCCATTAGAAATTTACTCTAATGAACTTTTTGGGATAAAAATAAAATAGGCGTAATCTGGAGTTCCGGAAATGGGGGCGCGCAGACTTTTGAAGAACAACTTACAGAATTTGTCCGTTCAGGTGGCGTTCCGCGTTTTAACCCCTACTTTATCCCAAAAATGATTGCCGATATACCCTCCGGGGTAATATCCATCCGGTATGGCCTGCGGGGATTGAATTTCAGTACTATATCGGCATGCGCTTCTTCCAGTAATGCTATTATTGATGCTACAAACTACATCCGGCTCGGCAAAGCCAACATCATCATAGCAGGGGGATCAGAAGCTCCTATCAACCAATCAGCTGTTGGCGGGTTCAATGCCTCCAGGGCACTATCCACTAAAAATAATACGCCACAACAGGCTTCAAGGCCGTTCGATATTGACAGGGACGGTTTTGTACTTGGAGAAGGAGCCGGCGCTTTAGTTTTAGAAAGTTTAGAATCTGCCCGGGCAAGGGGTGCAACAATTTATGCCGAAATAGCAGGAACCGGTATGGCTGCCGATGCTTACCACTTGACCGGCACGCATCCTGCAGGCGAGGGCGCTTATTTAGGAATGAATGACGCGCTGGATGAGGCGGGTTTACTTCCTGATTCCATAGACTATGTAAATGCACACGCTACCTCAACCCCACAGGGCGACCTGAGCGAACTACATGCGCTCCGGCGCGTATTTGGCTCAGCCAGCAAAGTCTCTGTCAGCGCCACAAAATCTGTAACCGGCCATCTGCTCGGGGCGGCTGGTGCCGCAGAAAGCATTGTATGTATTCTGGCCATAGTAAACGATATAATACCTCCTACAATAAATACAAAAAATATAGAACCGGAATTTGCGGGTAGTTTTGATTTTGTATTAGGTACAGCAAAAAAAAGGAATGTTGATGTGGCATTAAATAACACTTTCGGTTTTGGCGGGCATATTGCCAGTATTGTATTTAAAAAATTTATACTTTAGTATAATTTTATGAATATAGCTAAAAATTATTTAGAGTACTACATGCAGCAATGTATTATGATTGCAGAAAAAGCACTACAAAAAGGTAATCCGCCCGTGGGGGCGATTTTAATTTGTAATGATGAAATGATCGGAAGCGGCGAAGAATCGGGTAAAACATCGGGCGATGTAACGCTGCATGCAGAAATTCTTGCCGTCAAAGACGCTATTGCAAGGAACCATACTTCCAAGTTGCGGCATGCCATGATGTTTACCACCCATGAACCGTGCCTTATGTGTTCCTATGTTTTGAGGCATCACCATATCCCAATTATAATTTATGGGAGTTCCGTACCGCATGTGGGGGGCGCTACTTCCCATTTCGGCTTGTTGCGCTCACATTCTGTCCCCGGTTGGGGCAAGCCGCCAAAACTACTTTCAGGAATTTGTGCGGATGAGTGTAATAGATTGAGCACCAGGTATGCAGAAAGGCATGGACGGGCGAAAGATTAAATTCAATAAACCCTAAAATTTGAGGATAAGCAATGAAGTTTAACGGGCCAAACAACGAATTTCTGCAACTGCAGACTTTTAACGGAAATGAAACGCTCTTTTTTGATAAAGAACTTAACTACCCGCTACTGTTTGTGTGGATCCGTAATCCCGATTCACAGCTTTATTTTGAAGGAAACAGGCTGGACCTGCCCCCCAATACTGTAATCTGCCTGACAGAATTTCACAGAATAGATTTTGTAAATGTCCGGGAAGCCAGCCTCATAAAATTTAACCGGGAATTTTACTGTGTGCTGGATCACGACAAGGAAGTAAGCTGCAGGGGCATCCTTTTCTACGGATCAGACAAAATACCTTACTTCCGGATTCCTGATGAAGTATTAGAACAGTTCGAAAACCTCTGGAAAATGTTCCAGGTAGAAATACAGACAAAGGATGATATGCAGCTGGATATGCTCCAGACAATGCTGAAGCGTTTCATAATCCTGTGCACCAGGGTATATAAAAACTTAAACAACCTTTCCCCGCTCCAGCCTGTAGAAGTTGACATCATAAGGGACTTTAATTTTTATGTAGAGCAGCATTTCAGGACCAAGCACAGTGTTCAGGACTATGCTGATATTCTTTTTAAATCACCTAAAACGTTATCTAACGTATTCGCAAAATTTTCTGCAAGGACACCGCTGCAGGTTATCCACGAAAGAATTGTCCTGGAAGCCAGAAGGATGCTGCGCTATACAGATAAATCAGTAAAAGAGATAAGCTATGATCTGGGCTTTGAAGATATCCAGACTTTTAGCCGTTTCTTCAAAAAAATGTCAGGGATAAGCCCGTCAGACTTTAAAAACCAGTTTTTGGGAAAAATTGATAATTCGCAGGGAATTATGACCTAACAACAGCTGCCAAATCAGTAGCAACTTTGTATCATAATTATTTAATAACATTAAATTTTAAAATGATGACAAAGTTCTCAGTTCCCGCCCGAGGAGAAGTATCGGAAAACAATCAGGCCATTTTTGACAACTTACAAAAAGGCATTGGCTTTGTGCCAAATCTTTACGCTTATTTTGCGAAAAATGAAACCGCGCTAAGTGATTACCTCACATTACAAAACCGCAAAAGCACCCTAAAAGCAAAAGAAAGGGAAGTAATCAATCTTGTTACAAGCCAGATTAATGGCTGCCGCTACTGCCAGTCGGCGCACACGGTGATTGGTAAAATGAATGGCTTTACAGATGGGCAGGTCATTGAATTAAGAAAAGGTACAGCTTCTTTTGACCCAAAATTAGATGCACTGGTAAAACTCGCCGCTTCCGTAGTAACCAACAGGGGCAAAGCGGCTAAGGAGGCCGTAGATGGTTTTTTTGCTGCCGGTTATTCAGAAGCAAACCTCATTGATGTCATAATAGTCATTGGTGATAAAATCATCATGAACTTTATCCACAATATTACAGAACTACCTATAGATTTCCCGGTTGCGGAAGAAATCTGATAAAAAATTTAAATCTAAAAAACTTTTAAAATGAAAACAATGAACAACAATAAGATAAACTGGACATATGCCGTCATAGCCGGTATTACTGGGACACTTGCCTTTGATATAGTAGGATATATATTTACCGGGACATGGTGGGATATAGCGGGTATTATTGGCGAGAAAACAGGCCTCGGAATGGCCTATGGTGTATTGGGGCACTATTCAAACGGTATTTTACTTTCGATTCTTTATGCGGGTATTGCCCCGTCGCTTTGGGGGCCATACTGGCTACGGGCGCAACTGTTTGTAACTGCTGAAACCATTGCCTTAGTATGGTTTTTTATGTTCCCTCTTTTAGGGGCCGGTATAGCAGGAACAAAATTAGCCGCGATTCTCCCGGTTGTTTCCCTCGCGCGCCATTGGGCGTACGCCCTACCGCTTTGGTATTTCAATCATCAGTTTAACCGCAAACAATCATGACTCAGGTCATAAACAGCCTCAACTTTGAAACCACCTTAAAACAAAATGAGGTTGTACTGGTTGACTTCTATGCGGACTGGTGCGGTCCCTGCCGGGCAATTTCAGAAACACTTGAAAGAATTTCATCAGAATTTGAAAGACAGGCCCTTGTAGCTAAAGTCAATATCGATAAAAGCCCCGAGTTATGCCGGTTGTTTGAGATAACAAGTATTCCATCCCTTCTTTATTTTAAAAACAGGAAACTGATGGCAAAAGAAACCGGCGTGAGGAGCCATGCGCAAATAGCGGCGCAAATAAGCAAAATAATAAACCATAACCGGAATAAGTAAAATACCTGTCAACCTGTCTTTTGCAATCTAAAAGATACTGGTTTTCGGTTGAAGCACTTTAATGGCTTCTACCCATCGGAAATGCCGGTAAAGTGGCAATAGCATCCACGCACTTCAATCCGGAAAATGTACGCGGTTTAACACGTATGATTGGGATGCAGATGGCAGTGTAAAAGCAGGAAGGAATTTATTCACGTTAAAATCAATAAAAATGGCAAATTCAATAAAAATCAAAAATGTACCCGAAGGTTTCCAGAGCGTAATCACCAACGGCAAACACAGCATACTGGCTGATGAACCATTAAAAAGCGGAGGTACTGACCTGGGTTTTAGCCCTGTAGACTTACTCCTCTCAGGATTAGGGCTCTGCAAGGTAACTACAGTACGGTACATTGCCCGGAAAAACAACTGGCAGATTGGTGACGTTAAGGCAGAATTGAGCCACGAAACCAGGCGGGGCGAAAATGGCCTTAAAACCCAGGTTAAAGTTAAAATGCTGATTGAAGGTGACTTAACTCAAGAGCAAAAAGCAGAACTCCTCAAGCAGGCCGACCGTTGCTACGTACACCGAATGATTGAGGGTGAATGGGATATTGAGCATGCTGTAGAAGCACATTCGCTTGAACTCAAAAAACTGGAAACAGAAAATGTATAAGAGGAAAGGCGGGCTCAGGGTCGTGGATATGGAGGCATTTAAAAATGAACCCGGGCGTTATGAAATACGTACCCTCGACCCTGATGCCCCACTTTGCCCTTATGGAAATCAGCGAATCCATATTGGTTATGATAAAAATGAAAATAGTTACGTACGCGTTACTAAGTCAGTCTTAAAAATCATTTTAAATAAAACAACATGAAAAAAAGAATAGCCATTAATGGCTTTGGCAGGATCGGCAGGGCCGCATTAAAAATTATTCTGGAACATGATGGCTTGGAGCTAATTGCTATCAATGACCTGATGGGATTGGATAATGCAGCCTACTTACTTCAATATGATACAGTGTATGGGAAGTACGAAAAACACGTAAGGGTACATGAAAATCAAATACATGTAGGAGAAAGTAAGATAAACTACCTGTCAGAACAATCTCCGGAGAATCTGCCATGGAAAGCTCTTGGCATTGATATAGTAATAGAAAGTACAGGCCTGTTTACAAAAAAAGAAGATGCCGGAAAGCATATTATCGCAGGGGCAAAAACAGTAGTTATTTCCGGGCCTACAGGCAGTGCAGATGTACCTACTGTAGTCCATGGAGTAAATACCGGCAGCGGGAAGGTTGCTGTTTTTTCTTGTGCAAGCTGCACAACTAACAATAGCGCACCCTTAATTGAAATTTTAGGAAGGCGTATTGGCATTAAAAAAGCCGTTTTAAATACTACACATGCTTTTACGGCCTCTCAGGCGCTCGTGGATGCCCCTTCAAAAAAAGAATTCAGGATGGGCAGGGCTGCCGCAAATAATTTAGCTCCTGCCGCAACCGGAGCCGCAAAAGCGGTTACTAAAGCATTACCACAGTATGAAGGTAAATTTGACGGTATTGCCGTAAGGACCCCCGTCCCCGTAGGTTCTATTTCCGATATTACTTTTTTAGCCAACAGGAATACTACAGCTGATGAAGTAAATTCAATCCTTAAAGAAGAATCGCTGAGCGGCCGGTATAGTGGCATCCTGGCCGTCACCGAGGAGCCATTAGTGTCATCAGATATTATCATGAGGCCCGAAGCAAGTATCGTAGACTTAGAAATGACCCGTGTAGTGGACGGCGATCTTGTAAAAGTCATGGCTTGGTATGATAACGAATGGGGATTTACAAACCAGTTAATAAAACAAATTTTAGAACTTTAAACCAGTTAGTACTATGGAAATTAAGTATCCGATACCACCGTTTACGGAGGAAACAGCAAAGCAAAAAATCCAGATGGCAGAAGACGCCTGGAATAGCAGGGACCCGGAAAGGGTTTCCAAAGCCTATACCGCTGATAGCGAATGGCGAAACCGGAACCGGTTTATCAACGGAAGGGAAGAAATTGTACGCTTCCTCACCGAAAAATGGCAAAAAGAACAAAATTATAAACTAAAAAAAGAATATTGGGCACATACAGGCAACAGGATTGCCGTTCGTTTTGAGTATGAATACCAGGACAGGGACGGCAAGTGGTACAGGGCTTACGGCAATGAAAACTGGGAATTCGATGAAAACGGGCTGATGAAAAAAAGATATGCCAGCATCAATGACCTGGAAATCGATGAGAGTGAAAGGCGGCTTTTATAAAAACGCTCATGCTACCTGTATGCCGGCAAGTCAGCCTGTTTTATTTTTCAGGAGCTTTATCACGCTGTTCGCTGTATCTCCGCGCCGCAAAAGCGGGCGGCGCGGAGGATGCCGCTGCCATCGTGGCTAAGATGGAAAGGCTACACTGGCACAGCAGCCTTACAATCCCTGTCCAGGGATACTCCTGAACATAATAAATAAAAAAAGGGGCTGTGTCAGCAGCCCCTCTACAGGATAAAAAAACAAACAGTAATTATCAGTTAAAATAAAAGCCAGCCGGCACAACACCTACAGTAAAAGAAGTTTCAGGCGCACCAGTAAGATTATGCACATACACCTTTCCGTTAGAGCTATAATCTGCGGCATCGCCTATATATATCCTGCTATTCCTGACCGCAAAAGCAGAAACGCCATAAACGCCCTGCTGCGTTATGTTGAACAACGCCGAAGAAGGAAATGACGTTGCCGCTACATCCATTTTATAAACATCTGAACCGGCAGTGTAATAGAGGCTCCCCTGCTCAATATCAAGGTTATTAGGGTGTAACATACCGGAAAACACCATAGTTGAAACTACCGTATCAGATCCCAAGCTAATTATATAAAGGCTGCCGGTCGATTCTGGAAGTGTACCGGCCCAGGAAGGCACGCCTCCCCCAAGCACATACAGCTTTCCGTCAGCTATTTCCATACCCTCAGGCACATACCCCACGGTTATTGATGTTGCTACAGTATTGTTAGCAGCATTAATAACGGTTATACTGTTGCCGTAGCCCCAGCCCCCCTTGTGTGCCACATAAAGCTTGTTATTATACGCCAGAATTCTTTCAGGGCCTTCCGCTACAGGGATAGACGAAACAACACTGTTAGAAGCAAGGTCAACCACAGCAATATAATCATCGGTGGTGCTGCTGCCGTTACCCCAGTTGGTTACATATCCCCTGCCGTTGGCAAATGCAATATAGCGCGGATTGCTCAGGCCGGTTTGTATAGTGGCTATGTGCCGGAAGGTGTAGCGGTTTACAACTTCAATCTTATGGGAGTTGTTTACTACAATATATGCCCTGTCTCCTTCCAGCCCTATATCCTGTGCCGTATCGCCCAGCAGCATGCCGCTATTCACACTGCTGAAGATATTATTTTCTACAGCGGCATTATTACCCATGAACGACACCGAAGCATTCCCGGCATTGAAACCGCCCTGGTTGAGTATCAGCATACCCCCTTCATAAGCGCCGGACGGTGCAGGAAGTGCATTATCATCGTCGCTGCACGATGTGAAAAGCACCGAAAGTGCAAAAGCAGTGAGCAGTAATTTGTTTAGTTTCATCTTATTAAAATTTAAAATTTAGATACATGTTATAATGCCTCCCCGGCAATGGCCTGAATGCTACATTCTCATAAGCTTCATCCCAAAGGTTAAGCACCTGTGCCCCAATGTCAATTCCCGCCAGTATATTAATATGGTATTCGGCTCCGGCTGATGATACATTATAAGAATCAACAGAAGCAGTATTGTCTGAAGTTGTATACACTTCGCCGTTAAAAAGGTGCCTGTAATACAGCGTGGTATTGCCATAGCTGTAAGATGCCGAAGCCGTGGCCTTATGCATCGGGACATATATAAGCTGTTCGCTTTTGCCGTCTTCACGGGA
Source organism: Flavobacterium cyanobacteriorum (assembly GCF_002251835.1). Classification (GTDB taxonomy): domain Bacteria; phylum Bacteroidota; class Bacteroidia; order Flavobacteriales; family Flavobacteriaceae; genus Flavobacterium; species Flavobacterium cyanobacteriorum. Next base: position 23,619 of record NZ_NOXV01000295.1, on the reverse strand, counting down.
TATGGTATAAGCATAGGTAGCCGCTACATCAAAACGGTGCCTCCCCAGCTGTTTTTGCCAGTTAAGCAGGCCTTCAAGCCCATAGGTGGAAACCCTGCCAACATTTTCAGGCCCCCACTGGTTACCGCGCGGCACCCAGCGCAGCATATCGCGCAGCTTTATATAGTAGCCTGTCATGGCGATATTAAGTCCGCCAAAATGAAAATGGTTGCCGATTTCAGCCTGTATCGATGTTTCTGGATTCAGATCAGGGTTGCCACTACCCTGCCAGTAAAGGTCATTAAAAGTAGGTATGCGGAAATTACGGGAGGCATTTAGCTTTAGTGTATAAAAAGAAAAAGCATCATAAACCGCCCCTGCCGAAAAGAGCAGTGGGCTGTCATAAGCATCGGTAACTTCCCTGCGCAGCCCTGCCTCATAATTCAGCTTACTATTTATCCGGTGCTTTAGTAACAAAGTGGCAGAACCAATTTGCCTTTTTTGCTGCATGATGTCTGACCCGCTGCCTGAATTCTTTGTAAAGTCAGTTATAATGTTCATTGTTATGGCCTCTCCTGCCCTATAGGAAAGGTCGTAACGGATAAGCCACGTTTTTACCTCCCCCTCATCATAAATATCCTGCCTGAAGTCCTCATAATATTTATATTGTTCCGTAAGATAGGCCACTTTTACTTTTGAGGTAAACCTGCCCCTGTCATATAGCCATTCCAGCAGGTTGCGGGTATTTATATCGCGGTACATGCTTTTTGAAGGTACTGTAACCGTTCTTGAAAAATGCCTTTTTGCGCTAAACGCATAACTGTAAAAGCGTAGTGTATTATAACCATTAAACCTGTAGGCAACGCCTGCATTAAGGCTGGTGTTGTGGTACTGGCCGTTTTCATTTATTATGTTATATCCGGGGAACTCAAAGTCATTATCTGAGCTGTTGTGGCTTATACTTACCTGTACTGCAGTGTTTTCGGCTCCTGCCCCGGCTTTATAATTAATGCTCTTAGTGTCGAAACTTCCATACTCAGTGCGCAGTTCGTTACAAAATGCCTGGCCGAAAGTAAGGCCTGTATTAAGGTGTATGCTGCCGCCAATGGCGCTGCTGCCATAAATAACGCTGCCACCGCCAGCCCTCACGGTTATATCTTTGAAATCGCGTGTGGAAAGGGTATTAAAATCAGTAAGGCCGTTGAGCTGCGAGTTGATGTTGATGCCATTCCATATTACTGCGGTCTGCTGTGCGGTCGTACCCCGGAATGAAGGCGATGAAACCATGCCGGGCCCGTTCTCTTTAAAATAGATCACAGTATTGTAATTGAGCAATGAGGTGAGCGATGCCGGATTCCGTTTAATAACCGAATCATTAAGCTGCTGTGTGCTTTGCGAGGCGGAAAATGCCCGAAGCTGCGTATCAGTAATAACTACTTCACGCAATTGCATAAGTGTATCGCGCTGCGCAGCAACATACTGGCAGGCCAGAAGAAACCCTACTATTACAAGCTTTTTTAGCGTCATAATCCTTTGCCTTTTTTCCCGAAGGCAGGTATTTGTTTACCTTAAGGCAGGTCTCCTGGCTTGCGTACTGTTGTTTACCTTCCCATACGCCGGTAATGCGCACAGTGGCTTTGCAGTTAACAACAGCCTCCCTTGCGGGATTAGCTTACAGTTGCGGGAACAGCTCAGGCTTGTACCTGATTCCCTTTTAATGCAATGCTGCGTAAACAGCAATGCAACCTTAAGTGGTGCAAATATAAAATTTATATTTTAGTTTCCTACTACTGCGCAATAAAGCTTTTGCTGTGTTAATGAGTTTAATCCGGGCAGTATTGGCTAATAATTAAAAATCATACATTTGCAACACTTTATATCCTTATGAAGAATTTTATATCCTGCTTATCCGTTTTAGTGTTGCTGCTAATTGCCGGCTGCAAGAAACAGGCTCCGTCCATACAGGACGAAACTGCACAACAGGCAAATACGGTAAAGTATGCCAGGGGCCTTGAAATATACCGCTATGAGGGTTACAGCATTGTAAAGGTTACCAACCCGTGGCCCGAAGCAAAGGAAACCTTTACGTACGTATTACGTAGAAACGGTGTTAAAGTGCCCGACAGCCTGCAGCAATATCCTGCTGTTAATGTACCGCTTACATCGGTGGTGGTAACCTCTACCACTCATATCCCATCCCTGGAAATGCTGGGTGTTGAAAATACACTTTCGGGTTTTCCAAATACAGACTTTGTCTCCTCAGAAAATACACGCAGGCGTATAGATGAAGGCCTGGTGAAGGAAGTGGGTCATAATGAAGAACTAAACACGGAGATATTGATTGACCTTTCGCCGGATGCTGTTGTAGGATTCAGCATCAGCAGTAATAATAAAACCTATAACAACCTGCAAAAGAGCGGCATAAATGTATTGTACAACGGCGACTGGACCGAACAATCACCACTGGGCAAGGCAGAGTGGATTAAATTTTTCGGCGCGCTGTATTGCCTGGAAGAAAAAGCCGAGACCCTGTTTAACACCATAGTAAAAGATTATAATGAAGCCGCATTACTGGCAAAAAAAGCAGCGACTAAACCAACCGTTTTAAGTGGGGCCATATACCGCGACCAGTGGTACCTGCCACAGGGCAACAGCTGGGCGGCGCTGTTTATAAAAGATGCCCATGCAGGCTACCTTTGGGCTGATACCGACGGTACGGGCAGCCTTAACCTGTCGTTTGAGGCTGTGCTGGACAAAGCCGAAAATGCAGACTACTGGATTGGCCCGGGTCAGTTTACCGGCTTTAGTGAAATGACTGATGCCAACAGGCACTATGCCAGGTTCAAAGCCTTTAAAGAACGAAAGGTATATACATTCAGCAGTAAAAAGGGAGCTAAAGGAGGCGTGCTGTATTATGAGCTTGCCCCCAACCGGCCCGATCTGGTGCTGAAAGACCTTATAGCTATATTACACCCTGAGCTTATGCCGGAATACCGGTTATATTTTTTTGAAAAATTAAAATAATTGCAGCGCAGCAACAAAAATAGTATCCTGTTTATATTGCTTAGCCTGGTGCTGGTGTCCTTCTTTATTATGAACATCAGCCTGGGAGCCGTAAAAATACCCCTTGAAGATGTAGTAAAAAGCATTACCGGCGGCACTGCCGCAAAAGAAACCTGGCAATACATCATAATCAACTACAGGCTGCCTAAAGCCATAACAGCTGTTGTAGTGGGTATGGGGCTATCGGTTTCAGGCCTGCTTATGCAAACCCTTTTCAGGAACCCGCTTGCAGGGCCTTATGTACTGGGCCTGAGCTCCGGGGCCAGCCTTGGCGTTGCCTTTGTGCTGCTTGGTGCAGGAATGCTTCCTGCGGCATTAAGCATTTTTTTCCTTTCACCCTATGGTATTGTACTTGCCTCAACCCTGGGGAGCCTGCTGGTGCTGCTGGCAGTACTGCTGGTGGCGCGCCGCCTGCGCGATACCATGGCCATACTTATAGTAGGGCTTATGTTTGGTAGCTTTACCGGCGCTATAGTGGGCATATTAACCTTTTTCAGCACAGCAGAGCAATTGCAGAAATTTACCTTTTGGTCACTTGGCAGCCTGGGCAACCTCCCGTGGGGACATGTGGGCATTATGGCTACAGTATGTGCTGCAGGGCTTATGCTGGCAGCATGCTGCATAAAACCGCTCAATGCACTTTTGCTCGGGGAGCGCTATGCCATAAGCATGGGCATAAATTTCAGGCGTACAAGGTTTATTATCATTGCGGCCACCAGCCTTATGGCGGGCGGTATTACCGCATTTGCAGGCCCTATAGCCTTTGTGGGCCTTGCGGTGCCGCACATGGCAAAACTGCTTTTCAGGACAAGCAGCCACTTTGTACTTTACCGGGCTACACTGCTCATTGGGGGTATTATTGTACTTTTATGTGATACACTTACACAGCTACCCGGCAATAACTTTATATTGCCTGTTAATGCCATAACATCAATAATAGGTGCGCCGGTAGTGGTGTGGCTTTTGCTGCGCAGGCGCAAAGGAATATACAGCTAATATGGGAGAGGCTAAAACTATATTATCGGCAGAGGGGCTAAGCATTGGTTTCCGGGCAAAGAAAGGGGCCAGCGGCATTGCACACCATATAAACCTTGACTTAAAGGCGGGCACACTTACTGCACTTATTGGGGCTAACGGCATAGGTAAATCAACCTTGCTGCGCACACTTACAGGGTTACAAAAGCCACTGGCAGGCAATATACTGCTTAACGGCCGCGATATTTCTGGTTATGCTCCCCATGCGCTGGCGCAACAGCTAAGCCTGGTGCTTACCGGGGGCCTGCCCCCCAGCAACCTGAGCATTTATGAGCTTGTGGCGCTGGGCAGGCAGCCATATACTAATTGGCTCGATGCCTTGTCTCCTGAAGACCATAAGGAAGTGAACAAAGCTATGGAGCTCACGCAGACAGCACATTTAGCCGGAAAAAAATATTATGAGTTAAGCGACGGGCAGCTTCAAAAAGTACTTATAGCCCGTGCACTCGCACAAAACACACCACTTATACTACTTGACGAGCCGACCACCCACCTGGACCTGCTCCACAAAGCCGGCCTCCTGAAACTCCTTAAAAAGCTGTCGGCTGAAGCGGGCAAGTGCATACTTTATTCTACCCATGATATTGACCTGGCATTACAACTCAGCGATGAGCTTATTGTAATGGCAGAAGGCAGTATTATGCAGGGTACCCCCCAACATCTTATCAGCAGGAATGCTTTCAATACCATTTTCAGGGATGAAAGCATAGTTTTTGACGCTTCAAAAGGAGGCTTTACCATTAACCTGTAGCAGGTTTAACAAAAGGTAAACACACAAGGTTTTTCTGATTGAGTATATTTACATATACAAAACATCAAAAAAACACTTACTATGAGCAAGCAGTTTACCATCAGCTATCCGGGTGATAAGGCCCAGCTGATAACCAGGCTAAAAAATATGATTGGCAGCAACGGCACACTGGCCGGCAACGAAAACAGCGGCAATTTTAGAGGAAGCACACCCGTAGGCGGTTTCGAGGGTTCGTATGCTATACAGGGTGATGATATTATTGTAACCATAGATAAAAAGCCTATGCTGGTTTCAACCGACAGGATAAAAGAAGAATTCCAAAAGGCGCTGCAGCGCGGGATATGAAACCATTAGTAGTTATAGCAGCAGTATTCATCGGTGTGGCAGCATCGGCACAGCCACAAAGGGCAGAACTTACACGCTCAGGGTTTGCTCCTGTTACGGTTAGTATACCGGCTACACCCAATGAAAAATTAGCTGAGCTTACCCGGAACTGGGCCATGGAAACCTACCAGCGCGGAGGCTATGATATTACAGGCGTTACGGGCAATTTGCTCACAGTATCTGCCAGGGAAGACGGGGCTTTCTTTTACCGTAACAAAGGCGAAGGCTTTGACCATGACATCAGGTACAATATGGAGCTCAGCTTTGCAGAAAACAGCTATACAGCAACATTTACCATCAGCGAAATATACGCCAACGATGTTCGCATAGAATATAACATACCGGATTATTTTACTTCAGCCGGTACGCTTAAGGAAGATTATGAGGAAGTGGAGCCATCACTGGAAAACACCGTAAACAGGATAATCCGCTCGCACTATAATTTTATTATTAATTTCAGATAACTAAAATACTACAGGTATGGCACCGGGAACTGACGAACCTAAAGATTTAGGCTCAAAAAAAATATTCAACCAGCAAAAGGAATCAGAAGGGAACGAAGGCTTTAGCGGAGAAAACCTTCCTGAGGACTATGACCCGTCTGCCCATAAGCACAATGTTGAAATTGAGAAGGATAAAGAAGGTACTGTTGAAACTGTAAAACGTGCCCGCGATATCAATAAAAAAAAGCGCCTCCGGTTAACAGCCTGAGTGGGGCTTCTGACAAAGGCGGCAAGATTACTGATAAAAGCCGCGGCACCACTACCGGGGCTGAAGCTATGGAAACAGCTGAGAACCGCGATTTTAATTCGGATATTGATGAGGAACGCTATACCGAAAAAAAATAGGCTATACCTACAATGCCAAAATTTAAGCCCGCTGAAATGCGGGCTTTACACAACAACACAAACTAATCAAAAAATTTACTAAACTTCAGCCTTTATTATGGAAATACCCGTGTCGGCTTTAATATGGGCTGCATTTGCCCTTCCGCTGGGATCAGTATTTTCCTGCCATTTGGGTATCCACCTGCGTACGGTCTGTGCCGCGCTTACCTGCGGGAAATGCTTATGGAACACCGACCTGTAGTAATAAGCCTCTTTAGTGGCCGGTGTATTATAAGGAAAACGGCTCTCTGCAGCTTCCATATCTTCATCTGTTACCTGCGCTGCGCAGTATTCAATCAGCGTATCAATCCAGTTGTAGCCCACACCGTCACTAAACTGTTCTTTCTGGCGCCACAGCACCTCTTCCGGAAGGTAAGGGTCTTCTGGCACATCAAAAGCTTTCCTAAGGATATATTTTTCTACACCAGCGTAGGTTTCGGGCTGTTTTTCTTCAGGTTTTATTTTTATGGCAAGCTCCAGGAACTCCTTGTCAAGGAACGGTACCCTGGCCTCGAGCCCATGTGCCATTGTGCTTTTATCGGCCCTTAGCAGGTCGGCCGTAAACAGCTTCTGTACCCTTTCGATGGTCTCCCGCTGGAAATCGGCAGCCGATGGCGCATTACGGAAATACAGGTAGCCGCCAAATACCTCATCGGCACCCTCACCGCTAAGCACAACCTTAATACCCATATTAGTAATAGCCTTAGAGAGGAAGTACATGGGTGTACTTGCCCTGACAGATGTTACATCATAAGTTTCCAGGTGCCATATCAGTTTATCAAGTATAGCAATCCCCTGCTCAATGGTAAAATATATCTCGTGGTGTTCCGTTCCTATAAAATCTGCCACTTTCCTCGCTGCAATTACATCGGGCGCCATAGCATCAAGGCCTATAGAAAAAGAATGCAGCACTTTCCCCTGCTTTCTCATTTCCCTGGCTGCTATTGCCGATGTTAAGGAAGAATCAAGCCCACCCGAAAGCAGCACGCCTACAGGAACATCGCTCATCAGCCTTTTCTTTACGGCTTTTGTAAGTGTTTCTCGCAAGGCAGCGTAATCTGTGTCTTCAACGGCTTTTGATGCATCTTCCCACTGTGGCCTGTAATACTTAACAAAACCTGTTTTAGGGGTATAGTAATGCCCCGGGGGGAAGGTTGAAAAAGTCTGGCACTGGTCGGCTATTGCTTTCATTTCAGACGCAAAGTATATCCTCCCCCTTTCATCAAGCCCATAATACAATGGTTTTATACCAAGTGGGTCGCGCCCGGCTATAAAGTCATCACCATCAATAACCACAAAGGCAAACATACCGTCGAGCAGGTTGCAAAAATCATAGCCAAATTCTTCATACAGGTGTACTATAACCTCAGAATCGGATGTTGTTCGGAAAGTATGGTGGCTCAAAACCGTATCCCGAAGCTGGCGGTGGTTATAAATTTCGCCATTATGCACCATATATGCCGTTGATGTCCCCTGTATGGGCTGCCTGCCCGTATGCAGGTCTATTATTGAAAGACGCTCATGGCTCAGGAAATGGCCATTTTGTGTAATATAAACATCGCTTTCATCCGGCCCGCGGTGCGACATCCTCTTAGAAAGCTGTTTTACCAGTTGTTCGTCTTTTCCTTTTCCTATAATGGCTAAAATTCCACACATATGCTATTTTGTCTTTTTTATTTTTTACGGGTGCAATATTTACATATACTGCAAGACAAAATTGTATTTTAGCTTTATAATTTAAAAATAAAAATTGAATATGGTTTCAAAAAAAATTAATATCACCACTATTTATTAAAAAATGAAAGAAAATAGAATTGTGAGCTGAAGAAAAAATTACAGATTGTAATTTATAATACAGCCTCAATAACGTAACCGGAAGTACCTATTTTAAAAGTATCTCCCTTTTGCTTTCCTATCAAAGCGCTCCCCAGTGGTGATTGCGGTGACAAGGCAATAACGGTAATACCGTCAACAGTTATTTTAGGAAGTGCGGCACTCAGGAACAGATACATATTATTAGCCTGCACCAGGCTGCCAATGCTTATCCTTTCGCCTGTGGCATCAGGGTTTATTTTGTCGAGCACCCTTTTTTGCTCCAGGAATTCAGCCAGCTTGGCATTTAGTTTTTCCTGCTCAAGGTGCATCATTGAAAGTGTAGTTTCGTGCTTATCGCCGGCGGAGCCTTTAGCATCATTAGCGGCTCCTTCGGTAAGGGCGGCGATCATATCCCGAAAGGCATCAATCCTGTCCTGGGTTTGTTGCTTGTAGTAGGATAGGATTTTATGTTTTAAATCTTGCATTATTTATAGTTGCACAGAGGTACACGGAGAATGAGCACAGGGTTTCACAGAACTATTATATCTCTTTGGAATTCTGCGTCTGCTCTATGAGACTCTGTGAAATTTGTTTAAAAGTTAAACTTATAAGACGCCCCCACCAGGAACTGGAAGCCCTGCACCGGGTAGTTAAGCCAGCGCTCATAATCCTGGTTGGCTATATTATTGAGCCTCAGGAAGCCCGTAAGCCTCTCACTGTATTTATAGCCTACGTGGGCATTAAGGTCGAAATAGCTTTTAAGGGTAACCGTTTCAAAATTATAGAAAGCGGGATCTGCAGGATTTTCAAAGAACCTGCGGTCTTTCCTGTCGCCCACAAAAAACACGTTAGCACCTGCATACCATTTTTCGGTAATGTCAACATCAACATCAGCGCCTACCCTAATTTCAGGAAGGTTCCATGCCTCAGCCTGGTCAGACGTGTTGTAGCTATAGTAGGTCCCGTTGATTCCGAAAGACACACTTTTTGAAAAATCGGCCCTCAATTCACCAAAAAAGCTAATGGTTTTAATATTGTCATAAACAAGGCCAAATGAATTGCCAAATTGGTATCCCTCAACATCTGCTGGGTTAACCGGCACTCCTGTAACCTGCACTGCAGGATTGCTGAGGAACAGTGCCCTGTCATCTTCATTCATGTATGAGCCGCGCAAATTGTAAGCAACCGCATTGGCAAGCTTACCCTTAAGGCCTACATAAATATCATATTTCTGGTCGGTAGGTGTAATATCAAGCGTTGGCGATACAAAAGGGTTTTCCGAAACAACATCTTCATAGGAGTTCTGGCGTAGCGTACCTTCAGCACCGGCGTAGGCAACCATCAGGTCGCCCACCACTTTATAAGATGCTTTTACCTGCGGGTACACAAAGAACCTGCCATCGCTCTCGCCATTAAGCTTGCCCATGCTGTAAAACAGCCATGCCCCCAACTGCACTGAAAGGTCCTCTTTCTGGTAAAGGATTGCAGGCTGGAGGCCAAGGTTAAAATGGCTGTATTCAGGCGCGGTACCGGCAGCAAAGTAATTATTTTCAAAAGTGCCGCCAACATAGTCAGCTACAAAATCAACTTTTATTTTTTCGCCTGCTACATCAACATCAAGCGCGGGCTTAATGAAAAAACGGTTCTCAGCTGAACCTTCAGCGTCCCAAAAGCGCCTGTATTGTGCAGTCGCATCACGGAAAAAGCTGTCTTTTGCCCCAAGTTTACCCCCTATATAAAAATTATGGAAAGTATGCTGCGGGTCAATACTATTAATATCTTCCGGTTCGGCTATGGCTATAAAATCTTCCGGCAGGCCATACCAGTTATACACCTGGTGCTTATAACCCAGGTCGGCAGTCCAGTTATAAGATTGCTGCCTGTTGCCATAGGTAAGGTCTATAGAAGTATTATAGTACTTATCATCGAGTACTGCTTCATCAATACCGCCCTGCGATGAAAGATGCCTCAGCATTCCGCCTACGTACTCATTACGGCTAAGGTTTTCGGTAACAAAAAGCTCGGCATTTACTGTTCCGTAATTACCTGCACCAAGCGTTGCATAATTGTTGTAAAGCTTTTCCTTTTGCGGTTTATCTACACCCGCAGCCTTGCCTTTTGCCGGTGTAAAGGTTGATGCCACGGGGAATGAAAATATGTTATAGTTTATCTCTTCGCGACGGGTGTTGTCTTCATCCTCAATAACAGGTGTTTCCTTTACTTTGAAAGCATCCGAAATAGTGGGTGTATAGGGTTTTACTACATTTACCACTTCGGTACCTATGTTTTCATCCTTTTTTTGGGCAGCTGCCTTTCCAAATCCGGCAAGTAGTATAAAAAGCGTTGTATATTTTACGTTGATCTTCATTTTGTACAGGCGTATAGGGTTAGTTTTGAACAGATGAATTGCGTTTGGCTTCTTCTGCTTTTATCAGGTCATACTCTTTTTGGGCTTCTTCAACAACATCAGGATAGGTTTTAAAGTTTTTTATAACGCTTTCCAGTATGTAGGTAGCCTGGAAACTGTCCTTAAGCCCGTAAAAGTTCTTTGCCATAACCACCAGGCCTTTGGCACCAAAGTACTTATAACCTGAATAATCTTTTGAAAGCTTTTGTACGGCCGTGTTTGAGGCATCATACTTTCCGTCCTTATTTTTAAAATACGCATCGTAGTACAGCGCTTCAGCGGCTACTTCACCTTTGGCTATTGTAAGCAGTTTGGCATAAGCTGCGCGTGCCTTTGCCTCATCATTTGCTTTTATGGCCGAGCGTGCCACAATGATCTGTGCATCGCTTTTTACCCTGTCTTCAGTTTTAGTATTGGCCAGCACTTTATCAGCATACGTTACGGCACCGGCGTAATCTTCGGTTTCGTAATAGCTTTTCATAAGGTTTGACTGTGCAAACGTTACATTCTGCGGATATTCTGCCTCTGTTTCAAGCCTTTTCAGCACCGGTATGGCTTTGGCATAGTCAGCCTTCTTTAAATGAATCTGGCTCAGTCGTGCCAACGCCTGTTCCGTAAACTCGTTGCGGGGCTTGCCTGTAACAAATTCATAGTGCGGCACGGCGTTGCTTTCAAGCCCTTCGGCATAATAGGCCTGTGCCAGGTAAAAGTTTGCCTTGAGGGCATGTATCCCGTTCGGGAAATTTGACAGGTAGCCTGTAAGGGACGATACAGCCTGTTTGGTATTGTTCTGCAGGTACTGCTTTTCAGCAGCCTCAAACGAAGTATTGTCAAGGTCTGTATCACTTACATCAACAAAACCAAGGGTTTTAACCCAGGCAGCATATTCATCTACATTACCGTTGTCAACATAAATGTTACGCGCCGTTGAAACTGCCTCCATAGCTTCGGGTGTATCAGGATACGCCGCAACCACTTCTTTAAATTTGGCAAGCGCCTGCTGGTCTTTCTCTGCATTGTAATAAATAAGCGCCTGGCGCATCATTGCTTTTGAAACGTAGGAACTGCCTCTGTAATCATTAATAAGCCTGTCATAAGTCTGCAGTGCCTTTGTGGTATTATTTTCAGTTACGTAGGTATTACCCAGTTCATAAAGTGCATCATCAGCATATTGTGACTTAGGATAGGCCTGTACAAATTTGGTAAGGTCTTCAATTTTCCTGTCATTGCGCTGAACAAAGCCATAGCTAATCCCCTTCTGGAAAAAGGCATAATCGGCATCAATACCTTTCATGTCAATAGCCTTATTATAGGAATCCATGGCTGGCCAGTACTTAGCGGTAACAAAATGGCTGTCGCCGAGGCGCAGGTAAGCATCATTAAGCCTTACCCTGTCGCTTTTGGCAGCTGCTGTAGCTACATAATCACCAAAAAATTTAGCTGCCTGCTCATACTCCCTTAACTTAAAATAAGTATAGGCAAGGTTGTAAGCGGAGTGTTTATATTCCGGCGTATCTTTTGCTTCTTCAAAAGCCAGGAACTGCTTATAGCTTATCAGTGCTTCATTAAACTGGTCAAGTGTATATTCTGTCTCAGCTTTCCAGAATGTTGCCCTCGCAGTAAATCTTGGGTCGCGCTGCTCGGCTATTGATTTTTTAAATAAAGCCAGGGCTTCCTGGTAATTTCCGTCTGTGTATAACTCCATACCCCTGTAAAAAGCCACTTTTTGGTACGCCTGCCTGTTTTGCGGCGAACGCTCTTTTTCAAGCAGTGCCAGCGCCTCTTTATAGTTTTTTGAAGTAATATATGAATTTACGAGAAGTGTTTGTATCTCCTGCTTATATGGTGTAGCAGGATATTTATCAAGATAGGCATTAAGCACCTCGGGCACGCTTTGGTAAGGGTTGCCTATATCATAGCTCAGCTTGGCATAATTAAGCCACGCGTCTTCCTGTATCTTGGCATCAAATTCCATTTCCGAAGCATTTTTAAAAGCATTCAGCGCCTGTTGCTTGCGGTTGGTTTTCAGGTAGCTCTCGCCCAGGTGGTAATAGGCATTTTGCGCCACATGGTCATTACCTTCTATAATTTTATTGAATTGTGCTATGGCATTTTCATAATCGCCCTGCTTATAATAAGCATATCCAAGCTGGTAAAAGTCGGTGTTGTTCCACTTCCCTTTCTTTCCCTTATATTCTTTAAGGTATGGCAGGGCCTTATCATATTGCTTAAGGTTAAAGTAGCTTTCGCCTATAATCTTGTTAAGTTCTGATTTTTCATTAGCATCGCTCTTCGCCAGCTGCGGCACCCCAAGGTCAATTGCTTTCTGGAAGTTCCCCAGCTTAAAGTTCATATCCGCCTGGAAGTACGACATTTTCTCTTTGTACTTTTCCTGGTCTTCCACCTGTTCAAAGTATTTGTTGGCATCCTTATAGTTATCACTTTCATAAGCAAGGTAACCCAGGTAATACTTAGCCTGCGAACCAAACTCTTTAGAATTGACCACTTTGTTCAGGTATTTTTCGGCCTGCTTTTTATCGCCTGCACTAAAGTAGGCATACCCTTTCTGGAAATTGTAGCGCTGGCGGTTGGCATCGCTCATGTTACCTTCATCTACCTTATCATACCATTTAAGCGCCTGCGCATACTGCCCCTGCTCAAAATAGTAACCTGCCACTTCCACAAAAGCCTGGTTCTGCTTAGGGCTGGTAGGATAGTCTTCCACAAAATCTTCCATAAGCACATCGGCGTTCATCTGGTTCAGGCGGATGGCACAGTTAGCTATATAGTAGGCACAATCGGCCTGCACCTCCATATCCTGGCTGGAAGTTTTTGTTTTTTCAAACAATATTTGGGCTGCCTGGTACTGCTTATCGTTATATAAAGCAACAGCCCTTTCAAAATCTTTAAGGTTATAGGTATAAATTGCCGACTGCTGTGCTGAAACCTGCATGGCTGTAAAAGCAAGAGATAAAAACAAGAACCTTTTCAATATGCGCATAACGGTTGTTTTATGGATAGCCAAATATATCAAATCTTATTTATTTAACGGGGCATTTTGAGGTTTTAGTATAGTTGTTTGCCGCACCCTGCGCTAATAATTTGTTAAGTAAAACAAGGTGTACCTTTTACAAGTTTGTATTTTTACAGCCATAAATAAAGATATTATGCAGACAAAAGACAGCAACGGCAACATACTGAACGAAGGTGACAGCGTAACCGTAATAAAGGACCTTAAAGTAAAAGGCTCATCATCAGTAATAAAGCGTGGCACAACAGTAAAGAACATACGGCTTACCGTTAATGAAAAAGAGATTGAAGGTAAAGTAGAAAAAACTGTTATGGTACTGAAAACAGAATTTTTGAAAAAAGTGTAACAAGTATATCTTTAAATGCAGTGAAACGCCAGGGTAAAATTAACTGCGCTTTTTGTTTTTAAGTAATTTTAAAACAAAAATGACTCCATCAGAAAAACAACTTTGGGAACGTATACAGCGCTTCCCGATTGATGAAGAAAATGCTGCATTAACTTTTTCTGCAAGGCTTGCCAGGGAAAATGGCTGGAGCCGGAAATACACACAGGAAGTTATTACAGAATATAAAAGATTTATCTTTCTGTGCTGTGTATCGCCAACACCTGTTACGCCTTCCGATCCTGTAGACCAGGCGTGGCACCTGCACCTTACTTATACCCGGTCTTATTGGATTGATTTTTGTAAAAATACTTTAAGTACACGACAAAAATTGTATTAAATTAATTTCCAGCTTATTGAACTTTGATAATAAGCAATTTGACAAATAATCTAATCCGAGTNGATTTGACACAACAACCGCAAGCTGGTTAGGCTTTAATTACCTGGCTTTTACAATCATCGCACTAAAGAAATTTAATAAAATAAAAGTTTAAACCACTTCAATTAATATTTAGTACTAAATGAAAATACTGAAATTATTCCGCCCGCAAAACCTTGCCTTGCTGGCATTTGCGCAACTGGTATTCCGTTACGGCTTTTTGGAGCAGCAGCCGGGGCTCCTGCTGGCGCTAAATCACTGGCAATATGCGCTGCTGGTGCTTTCCTGCGTACTTATTGCCGCCGGAGGTTCGCTTATGGAAGCCATATCAGGAAGCGAAAAATATTCGGGCGGTCTCAGTGAAGCGCGGGGGTATAACATCTATATGATTATAAACTTTGCAGCTATTGGTATAGGTTATTATATTGCCAGTTTTATTGGACGCCCGGGCTTCGTTGCTGTGTTCCTCATCGCGGCCGCTTTGTTATTTATTTCGGCTACTAACCTCAGGCAGGTAATGCTGTTAAGCAATGTGCTTACAGCAATTACAGCCGGCATGAGCATTATAATTATCAGTATATTCAACTTCTACCCTTTCCTCGTAATGGAGAACAGGCAGTATTTCCAGACAATGTTCCGCCTGACTATAGATTTTTCCATTTTTATAACTTTACTTGTGTTAATATATACATTATTAATTGATTTGTATAATACCGATAAGGATTATAATACAGGAAAAAATACCCTGCCAATAGCCATAGGCAGGAAGCGGTCCAACAAAATTGTCTTTGGGCTTACCTTATTGCCTTGTGTGCTGCTCCTGTATTATGGGCAGACATACCTTTCGGGGCTTTTATGGGCACTGGGTTATGGCCTGTTTTTTATTTTGGGGCCGCTGATTTACCTGCTTATAAAAATTTGGAGCGCCAAAACAGAGACTGACTACCGGCACCTCGGCAATGTACTAAAACTGGTTATCGCATTTACAGTAGTTTTTACGGTGGTAATAACATTAAACATCAGGCAACATGCTTAGGCAGGCTTTACAAAACTATAAAGTAATACTGGCGTCAGGATCGCCAAGGAGGCAACAATACCTCAGGGAACTTGATGTGGACTTTGAAATACGCCTTAAAGATATTGAAGAAGTATATCCCGAACATTTGCAGGCATCAGAAATAACCGATTACCTTGCACAGCTCAAGGCTTCAGCATTTGGTATGGTAGCCCGTAATGAGATACTCATTACCAGCGATACAATTGTTTGGCATGAAGGAAAGGCTTTGGGCAAACCAAAAGATTATGATGATGCTTACCGGATGCTGGAGTCGCTGTCAGGCAAAACACACCAGGTGATAACATCGGTATGCCTCCGTAATGTAGATTCATTAGTTATCTTTAATGAAACCACCAAGGTAACCTTTAATAACATTTTGGGTGAAGAAATAAAGTTTTACCTCGACCACTACAAACCTTTTGATAAGGCCGGGGCTTACGGTATACAGGAATGGATAGGCCTTGTGGCTATTGCACGCATTGAAGGCTCCTATGCCAATGTGGTCGGGCTTCCTGTTGACCAGCTGTACAGGCACTTATATAATTTTGCTGTAAAAAAATAAAATATTGATATGCAACTGCCTATTACAGAACATGCTTATTTTATACAGGGGCTGAGTACCGCAATAGCTATTGCCATATTTTTTATACTCAGTTTCTTCATTAAAAAATTCACCCGGAGGTATGCAAAGGCCGCGCACCTTTCTGAACATCGTACCAACCTGATATCAAAATATATAGATATCTTCATGACGTTGCTCTTCCTCATCGTGTTCTTCGCTATCTGGGGTGTAAATAAAGAGCAGCTCGTAGCCGTGTTTTCCACTACTTTTGCCGTTATAGGTGTTGCATTTTTTGCCCAATGGTCTATACTTAGCAATATTACGTCAGGCATTATCCTCTTTTTCTCATTTCCTTTCAGGATAGGCGATTTTATAAGGATACATGACAAAGATTATCCCATTGAAGCCCAAATTGAAGATATTAAGGCTTTCCATACCATTTTACGTACCCATGAAGGCGAAATGATTACCTACCCAAACAGCCTGCTGCTGCAGAAGAGCATATCAATAGTCTCCAGAAAACCTGATGAAAAAGAATTTTATGACTGATATACTATACAATCATATAAAGCATAAAGCGGCTTACCTGCTGCTATTATGTACTGTATTGGTGCATGCGCAACCTGAAAAACTTTCTTCTGCAGAAATATATTCCAAACTTCAGAAGCTCAATGTTTTGGGTACAGCGCTCTATATTGCGGCCCATCCTGATGATGAAAATACAAAGTTGATTTCCTATTTGGCCAATGACAGGAAAGTGCGTACCGGTTACTTGTCGCTGACACGGGGTGACGGCGGGCAAAACCTTATAGGCCTTGAGTTGAGGGAGCTACTCGGCGTAATACGCACACAGGAGCTCATTGAAGCCAGAAAACTTGACGGGGGAGAACAGTTTTTTAGCAGGGCAAATGATTTTGGCTATTCAAAGGTACCGGACGAAACCCTGCATATATGGGATAGAGAAAAAGTGCTGCACGATATGGTATGGATAATCCGCAAGTTGAGGCCTGATGTTATCATTACCCGGTTTGACCACCGAACGCCCGGCAGTACGCACGGACACCATACATCGTCGGCTATGCTTACACAGGAGGCCTTTGATCTGGCAGCTAAGCCTGATTATAGCCCTGAACAGCTTAAATTTGTAAAGCCCTGGCAGGCAAAACGGGTTTTTTTTAACGTATCATGGTGGTTTTTTGGCGGGAAAGAAAATTTTGAAAAGGCAGACAAATCAAAATACATAAACCTGCAGACAGGCACCTATTATCCCCTACTCGGAAAATCAAACCAGGAAATAGCAGCGCTGAGCCGGAGCAAGCACAGGTCGCAGGGGTTTGGTACCAGTGGCACAAGGGGCGATGACATGGAATACCTGGAACTGACAAAAGGAGATGAATTAAAAGACCGGCAAAACCTTTTTGAAGGAGTTGATATTAGCTGGAACAGGGTCAGAGGAGGAAAAGCTATAGCAGAAGCTGTAGATGCCGTTATCAAAAGCTATGATTTCACGAACCCGTCAGCCTCATTACCGGCACTGATAAAAATCTATACAGCTATATCCAGATTGGAAGACAGCCACTGGCGTGCCATAAAACAAAATGAAGTTAAAGATATTATAGCGGCATGTGCAGGCCTGTACCTTGAAGCGGTATCAGAAAACCAGTCGGTAACACCCGGGGGCCTGGCCAGGATAAAATGGGAAGCTATAAACAGGAGCACCGCACAAATGAAGCTTGCTTCTATGGTTGTACTTCCTGAAAACAAAACAGTGGCGCAGGCAGTGGCATTGCAGGATAATGTGGTACAGGATGGCCTTTTAGAAATAAATGTACCTGAAAAAACAGCTTATACCGCACCCTACTGGCTCCAAGAAAAAGGCACTGCAGGCATGTATCGTGTTGATGACCTTCAGAAAATAGGGCAGCCTGATATTATAAGGGAACTGGCACTTATTTTTAATATAAACATATCAGGAATTGAGATACCCTTTGAAAGGACTGTAGTTTATAAAACATCCGACCCTGTATATGGCGAAGTGTACCAGCCGCTTGATGTTGTACCGGCAGTAACTACAAAATTATTGCATAAAGTGCAGCTTTTTAAAGACAATACGCCACAGCAGGCCAGTATAAAAATCAAATCCGGCAAAGATAATTGCAGCGGTATCTTGCGCTTTGAGTTACCCCGGGGCTGGAAAGTTACGCCGGCATCAGTACCTTTTGAATTATTAAAAAAAGGGAGTGAAGTCATTGTACATTTTGAAATAACACCCCCACCAGTGCCTTCGGAAGTTACTGCACGCGCCGTAGCCGTTGTAGACGGTAAAGAATACGACAGGGAACAGATTATAATAAATTATCCGCACATATACAACCAACAGGTATTGCTGCCTTCCGCGGCAAAATTTACTAAAGCAGACCTGAAGGTTAAAGGTAGCCGTGTGGCTTATATTATGGGCGCCGGAGATAACATACCCGAAAGCCTGAAACAGATGGGATATGAAGTAATACTGCTGACACCGGAAGGCATTTCTGCGGAAGCATTGAAAGGAATTGACGCCGTTGTAGTAGGTATACGCGCCTATAATACCCTTGACAATATAATATACAAACAGCAGGCACTTTTTGAATATGTTGCCAATGGCGGTACTATGGTAGTGCAATATAATACTACGGGCGACCTGGTAACACGCGATATTGCTCCATACCCGCTACGGATATCAAGGGACAGGGTAACAGATGAAAATGCTCCTGTAACCTTTCTTGAGCCTTCGCACCCTGTACTTAATTACCCTAACAAAATTACGGTAAAAGATTTTGAAGGCTGGGTGCAGGAACAGGGGCTGTATTACCCTGACCAGTGGTCCGGGGAATTTACCGCGGTGCTTTCTTCTAATGATAAAGGTGAGGCTCCCAAAAAAGGAGGCCTGCTTGTAGCTAAATATGGTAAAGGTTACTATATTTATACCGGACTAAGTTTTTTCAGGGAACTGCCCGAAGGCGTTTCAGGCGCGTATCGCCTTATGGCAAACCTGATTGGTATAGGTAAACTGTAACAAAACAGGTTAAAGCCTGTCTAAAATACAAACCGCACATAGTATGGAAAATAATCCCGGTTCATGGAAAATAGGTTACTCGCTGGTATTGCTGCTCAATATCATTTACATATTATTATTTTATTTCCTAATGCAAATATATTCGTAGCATGCACGCCATTGACTGGATTATTTTAAGTGTAACCCTTTTATTTATTGTTGTTTATGGAGTAATAAAAACCCGTGGCAGCAAGAACGTAGAAGAATACATACTGGGCAACAATGAAACACCCTGGTGGACCGTGGGCCTTTCAGTGATGGCTACGCAGGCAAGTGCTATAACTTTCCTTTCTACTCCAGGACAGGCCTACCATGACGGTATGGGATTTGTCCAGTTCTATTTTGGGCTTCCGGTTGCCATGGTTGTTATATGCATTACTTTTATCCCCATTTACCATAAACTGAAAGTTTTTACGGCCTATGAGTTCCTTGAGCAGCGTTTTGATGTTAAAACGCGGTCACTGGCAGCGCTTATTTTCCTTATACAACGTGGACTCGGCACTGGACTTACCATATATGCGCCTGCCATAATATTGTCATCCCTGCTCGGCTGGAACCTCAATCTTATGAACCTGATTATCGGGGTACTGGTGATTATATATACTGTATCAGGTGGCACAAAAGCAGTAAACGTAACCCACAAGCAGCAGATGTTCGTGATTATGACAGGGATGTTCATAACATTTTTCATAATCCTCGATTACCTGCCTGACCAGCTTAGCTTCAGCAACGTGCTCCACATAGCCGGTGCCAATGAAAAAATGAATATTGTAAACTTTTCTTTTGACCCCGAAGAGCGTTACACTATCTGGAGTGGTATAGCAGGCGGTTTTTTCCTGGCGCTTGCTTATTTTGGTACAGACCAGTCGCAGGTGCAGCGCTACCTTTCGGGAAAATCTGTAAGGGAAAGCCAGATGGGCCTTATTATGAATGGCTTCCTTAAGGTGCCAATGCAGTTTTTTATATTGCTTATCGGGGTGCTGGTATTTGTTTTTTTCCAATTTCACACAGCACCACTTCACTTCAACCCAAATAATACCAAAACAATAGCAGATTCAGCATATAAAATCCAATATACTGAACTTGAAAAAGAACTGGAAGCACTCGCGGAAGAGAAAAAAGAAATCAGTATTTTATATGTAAACCAGCTTAACCAGGACTACGACAACCCTGAATTGCACAACAAAATGATTACCCTTAATACAAGGGAAAAAGAACTAAGGGACGAGGCCAGGGAACTTATCAGTAAGGCTGACAGTAAGGCAGAAACTAATGATAAAGACTATGTATTCCTGTACTTCATACTCCACTTCCTGCCAAAAGGCCTTATTGGGCTACTGCTGGCCGTGATATTTTCAGCAGCCATGTCATCTTCCGCATCCGGGCTCAATGCCCTCGCCTCCACTACTGCCATTGATATTTACAGACGAAACATTCCGGCCGGAAAATCAGAAAAACATTTTGTAAAAGCAACTCAGCTTTTTACATTATTATGGGGCATTGTAGCAATTTTATTTGCCTGTCTCGGCACATTGTTTGAAAACCTGATACAGTTGGTTAATATTATCGGATCAATATTTTATGGTACAGTACTGGGTATTTTTATGGTGGCCTTCTACATAAAATACATAAAATCCGAAGCTATTTTCTGGAGTGCGCTTGTAACACAGGCTACGGTAATATTAATCTATAAAACGGAAAGCTTTAGCTACCTGTGGCTCAACGTCATTGGGGCAGCCATGACAATAGCGCTGGCATTGGTGCTGCAGTTATTCATAAAACAACCCGTACAGCCCGATGAGATACAGTCATAAAAAAACCGCCTCACTTCTGAGACGGCTTCTTTTTTATGAGATTATAAATTACTTTTTACTCCACTCATTTATGGAGTCCCGGTTCATTTTTACATAATCAGCATTATTGGCTTTTTCTGAAGCGGCCAGTGATTGTTTTGCTGTTTCTATAGCGCCTTTTTTGTCACCGAGTTTTGCCTGTATGAGCGATTTTAGGCGTAGTACATAGAAAGGGGCTTCACCGGCGTTGGCCTTCGCCATTTTTTCTATAGCCTGGTTTATCCAGATAAGGGCTTTTTGCTGGTCACCGCCGGACTGGTAATAGTATTGTGCCGCTGAGAAAAAATCATTGGCGCTTGGGCCGGACAATGTATTATCAATACTTTTTAGGGCCATTTGGCGTGTAGGCACTTCAAATTTTAAAGATACCATGGTTTTTTCCCAGGCTATTTCAATGTGCCCATAGTCACTGTCGAGGTTATTGATACCTATGGTAAGGGTTTCAATATTACGGCTGAGGAACTCCGGCTTAACGGTTGCCCTGAGCACTTCTTTTTTATCATCCCATTTATCAGGCACGCCCCAGTTGTTAGTGTCAGCGTAAAATATTATATCCCAGCTGTCTGCTTTTGGCAGTGTAAAAAGCGCATAGCTGCCTTTGGGGAGGGTTTTACCGGCTATAATAACATCCTGGCTGAAAGTTATCACAGTATTAGCATTTGCGCCTGTACGCCACAATTTGCCGTAAGGAACCAATTCTCCATATACCGACCTTCCCTTCGCACTTGGGCGGGAATAATCAATTTTAACATCTGTAAGCCCTACTGTCTGCTCAATATGGGCTGAAGGGCTGGACTGTGGCGTGCGTACCTGGGCCGAAGCGGCTGATAATACAAGCATTAAAGCGGCTGTAATAAGTACTTTTTTCATAATGATTTTATTTGATTGTGATTGAATAGCACAAATTTAAAAATTAAGCCTTTACGATTGTTAAACTTGCGTAATTTTCTTGAAATTAATTGAAATATTACAGTTATGTTGATTAATTTCACCTGAAATTTTTCCTACATGCTATACACGCTACATGCTAAACAGAATATTCCTGTTTCATTACAGGAAGCCTGGGATTTTATATCCGACCCTAAAAACCTGGCGGTCATTACACCGCCTACAATGGGCTTTGTGACCCTCTCAGGAGATGACCGCAAAATGTTTGCCGGGCAAATCATCCACTATCATGTAACGCCGGTACTGGGCATAAAATTGCAATGGGTAACAGAAATTACCCATGTCCAGGACAAACAGTTTTTTGTAGACGAACAGCGGTACGGCCCATATAAATTCTGGCACCACAAACATTTTTTAAAAGAAATACCCGGTGGTGTGGAAATGGAAGATATTGTACACTACAAACTGCCCCTGGGAATCCTGGGCAGCCTCGCGCATCCGGTAATGGTAAAGCCCAGGCTTGATGAGATTTTTGAATACCGCAGGAAAAAATTGATTGAACTTTTCGGAGAATTTAAGTAGTATGAATATATTCTGGTTCAGGAGGGATCTGAGGCTGCAGGACAACAAAGGCCTATATGAAGCTTTATCGTCAGGGCAGGAAGTACTGCCTGTATTCATTTTTGATAAAAATATATTGAAAGGATTGCCTGAGGACGATGCCCGTGTCACCTTTATACATAAACTCCTTACAGACATAGAGGAAGCGCTTAAGCAGCACAAGAGGTCGCTAGCAGTATTTTATGATACGCCTGAAAATGTTTTTAAAAAGCTGGCCGCTGAAAACAGTATAGAAGCCGTGTACACTAACCATGACTATGAGCCTTATGCAAAAAAGCGGGACGAAAATATTAAAGAACAGCTTTCGGCTAAAGGCATAGCCTTTAAAACCTTCAAAGACCAGGTTATATTTGAAAAAGACGAGGTAATAAAAGACGGCGGGCAGCCTTATGTAGTTTATACACCCTACATGAAACGCTGGAAAGAAAACTTTAAAAAACAGGAACCTCAGCAGTTTGCCTCTGAAAAGTTCCTTGATAAACTCGCAACCCACCCCTACCCTTTTCTATCGCTGCATGATATTGGCTTTACTGAATCTGCCATAAAGCCGGAACCTTATGATGTTTCTTCCGGTATCATTAACCATTATGAGGAAAGGCGTAATTTCCCGGCAGTTAAAGGAACCTCAAAATTAAGCCCTTATTTAAGGTTTGGCGCTGTAAGCATTCGCGAAATAGTAAAAAAAGCAAAAGCCGGCAATAATGATACTTATCTTAACGAGCTGATATGGCGGGAATTTTTTATGCAGATACTCTGGCATTTCCCTCACACGGTAAATAAAAGTTTCCGCCCGCAGTATGACGGGGTACAATGGCGCAATAACGAAAAAGAATTTAAGGCATGGTGCGAAGGCCGGACAGGGTATGCGATGGTCGACGCGGGCATGCGCGAGATGAATGCCACAGGTTACATGCACAACCGGGTGCGCCTGGTAGTATCAAGCTTTTTGTGCAAGCACCTGCTCATCGACTGGCGCTGGGGTGAGGCTTATTTTGCCCAAAAGCTGCTGGATTATGAACAATCAAGCAATGTGGGCAACTGGCAATGGGCTGCCGGCAGTGGTGTTGATGCCGCGCCATACTTCAGGATTTTTAATCCGGCTGAACAAGTGAAGAAATTTGACCCTGGCCTGAACTACATCAGGAAATGGGTGCCGGAGTTCCAGGAACTGCATTATAAACCTATTGTAGACCATAAAGAAGCACGCGAAAGGGCGCTGAAAGTGTATAAGGAAGCGCTGCAGTAACAGGCTTGTTTAATTATGTTGTTATATAGATGGGCTATTAACATCAATATTATATATAACAACATTTTAAAAAAGGGCATGACTATGGTAAAGAAACAAAATAAATATCCTGGGAAAAATTTCAGATATCGTTTTTTTCGACACTATCCCAAAAAGTGTGTAAGTTTAAAAATAACGGGGTTTGA
>NZ_NOXV01000253.1 GCF_002251835.1 Flavobacterium cyanobacteriorum | reverse complement strand
TATTGATTTTTAATCAATTATGTTTTTTGTCGTGTACTAAACAAATTCAGTTAAACTGTCATTTTCTTTTGCAGGAAGTAGAACCCACTTGTTCTCACATCTGAAAAATTCAGTATCAATAATTTTTTCCTGTGCGTTTAAGGATGAGGCAGATAATACAAACAGGAGCAGTAAAATAATTTTTTTCATAACATATAGTTTGGTAGTAGCTAATATACAATATTTAGATTTTCCTGATGTTTTAGAGCAGCTTCAAAATATTTTCTGCAATGTAAACCCAAACCCGTATTTTTGCCGGATGGGAAAAAAGAAGAAAACCGATAAGATAGTTTTCAATAATGTAGAAGTGCTCGACGCCGGCGCTAAAGGCGTGTCGGTAGCCAAGGCACCCGACGGTAAAGTTATTTTTATTCCACGCGTAGTGCCGGGTGATGTGGTTGATGTGCAAACCTTTAAAAAACGTAAGGCATATTACGAAGGCAAGGCTGTGCATTTCCATGAATATTCGGCTGACAGGGTTATACCGCCCTGCCAGCATTTCGGGCCCTGCGGCGGCTGCAAGTGGCAGAATATGAAGTATGAAAAGCAGTTGTTTTACAAGAACCGCGAGGTGTATAACCACCTGAAACGCATTGGCAAGATTGAACTGCCGGAATTTGAGCCCATAAAAGGGAGCGACAAGCAGTTCTTCTACCGCAATAAAATGGAGTTCTCCTTCAGTAATGCCCGATGGATTACCGATGATGAAGCTGAAAGCGGCGAAGATATTGACAACCGCAATGCATTGGGTTTCCACATACCCCGCATGTGGGATAAGATACTCAACATCACAAAATGCCACCTGCAGGAAGACCCAAGCAATGCCATACGCAACGCCATACGTGATTTTGCCATTGCGAATAACCTTGCATTCTTCAACCCGCGTGAGCATTCAGGGCTGCTGCGCACGCTCATGATACGTACGGCTTCAACAGGCGAGATCATGGTGCTGATTCAATTTTTTGACGATAATAAGGAAGAGCGCGAATTGGTGCTGGATTTTGTTGCGGAGTCTTTCCCGGGAATTACCTCGCTGCAGTATGTGGTGAACCAAAAAGCCAACGACACTATATATGACCAGGATGTGGTTTTGTACAAAGGCCGCGATTATATCCTTGAGGAAATGGAAGGCCTGCATTTCAGCATCAATGCCAAGTCATTCTACCAGACCAATTCTGACCAGGCATATGAACTATACAAAATAACCCGCGATTTTGCAGGGTTAACAGGTAATGAGCTGGTATACGACCTTTATACAGGCACAGGGACCATTGCGCAGTTCGTGTCGCGCAAAGCAGGCAGGGTAATTGGCGTGGAAGCCGTTCCCGAAGCTATTGCCGATGCCAAAGAGAATGCAAAGCGCAATAACATTACCAACTGCGAGTTTTTTGTGGGTGACATGAAAGTAGTATTCAACGATGAATTCATCGCTACGCACGGAAGGCCTGACGTTATTATTACCGACCCGCCGCGCGATGGCATGCACAAGGACGTAGTGGAACAGTTGCTGAAGATTGGTGCAGAGAAGATTGTATATGTAAGCTGCAACTCGGCTACACAGGCACGCGACCTGGCACTGATGGATGAAATGTACAGGGTAACCCGTGTACGCCCGGTAGATATGTTCCCGCAGACGCACCATGTGGAAAATGTTGTACTTTTGGAAAAACGATAATACGCAACCACTGAGCCGCTATGAAAAAAGGAATAATCATGTTTATGCTGCTGCTTTCGGCAGCTTATTTTATAAGTTGTGAGAAAGATGATATATGCGCCGAAGGCACCCCCACCACACCAAGTGTAGTTATAGAATTTTATGAGCGGGATAACCGTACCCAACCTAAAAGCGTTCTTAATTTAAGGGTGATTGCTGAAAATATGGAAACACCTGTATTATTTAGCGGAAGCGATGTTACCAGCGCCAATACTATAAGGATACCCCTGCGCACTGATGCCGATACCACAACCTACAGGCTTATTTACAACGCAACAGCCACAAATGGTACCCGAAATGAAGACCGCATTACCTTCAACTACACCCGAAACGAAATTTATGTGTCGCGCGCCTGTGGCTATAAAACACACTTTTACCTGGGCCCTGACCCTAATAATGATGTACTACTGCAGGATACGGGAGATAACTTCTGGATAAGTGAGGTTGGCGTGGAACGAACTAACATTGAAGATCAAAATGAAGCACATATATACATTTATTTTTAGCCTTTTGCTGCTTGCCGCACCGGTACTCCGGGCACAGGAAAAAACTACTGATACTGTTGCCGCACCCCCGAAAACAGACCGCTACGGATTGCGCATAGGGGCCGACCTGCATCGTATTGCCCGCTCAGTATATGATGATGGCTATCGTGGTTTTGAAGTAGTAGCTGATTTCAGGCTTACCAAAAAAATATACATTGCCGGTGAAATAGGCAACGAAGAAAACACTGTTGATGACACTCAACTGAACTTTACCACAAAGGGAAGCTACCTCAAAATAGGCATTGATTATAACGCCTATGAGAACTGGCTTGATATGGAGAACATGATATATGCGGGCGTCCGCTATGGCGTAAGCAACTTCAGCCATACCCTCAACTCCTACCGGATTTATGATCCGTCAGGTTACTTTAACCAGGCGCCTTTTGTTGCGGGACGCGATTATGATGGTCTTACAGCACACTGGGCCGAAGTGCTGGGTGGTGTCAAAGCTGAAATTTTTGACAACCTGTACCTGGGTTTTAGCGTAAGGCTGCATCTACTGCTGGCTAACAACAAACCCAACAACTTTGATAACCTGTATATACCGGGTTTTAACCGCACCTACGGTGGCAGCTTCGGGGCAGGCTTTAACTACACCGTATCGTACTTCATACCCATTTATAAAAAGGCAAAGAGCAGGAAAGAAAAAAAATAAGAATAAACTTTTTTGACTGACATTTTATTATGAAGTTTTTAATTACCATCACCGTATTATTAACCCTAACTACAGCCGTTGGCCAGGAAAGCTATTTTAAAGCTTATGAAGGTACGTGGAAAGGGATTTTGGAAATATTTTCACCACAGGGCAAAGTACTTCATTCTGTACCAATGGAACTCCATATTGCACAAACAAATGGGGGACGTTTTACATGGAAAACCGTATATGACAACAAAGATATCAGGGATTACGAATTAGTAACTGTTGATGTAGCCAAAGGAAAGTACCGCATAGATGAAAAAAACGGTATCCTGATAGACCTTTCACTCTTTGGGAATAAATCCTTTACCTGTTTTGAAACAGGTGGCTACCTTATCTATGATTTATACACATTCAACAAGGACAGCATTATATTTGAGCTGACCTCATCAGCGCCCGGACAGGAAACAATAAGCGGTAACGGCACAGAAGAAAGCCCTAAAGTAACATCGCGGATACAGGTATCTTACCAAAAGGCTGTACTGAAAAAGCAGTAATCACAGTTTCCAGCCTTCAAAAACACCAAGCCCGAAAAGTGCGTAATCATATTTAACCGGGTCTGAGGCATCCATACTGCGCAAATGGGTATCAAGTTCATTCAGGGCCTTCAGGTCATCCTGTTTTCTTGTTATAAGTCCCAGTTTCCTCGCCACATTACCGGAATGTACATCAAGCGGGCATGATAATACTGCGGGCTTTATCTGTTTCCAGATACCCAGGTCTACCCCTGCCCTGTCCTGCCTCACCATCCACCGAAGGAAAAGGTGTATCCTCTTGGCCGCGCTGTTGCGGATAGGGTCTGCAATATGTTTCAGGGTACGCTGCTGGTGTTCTATCTCAAAGAACTTCTGTTTGAGGATAGTAATGGCTGCATGTAGCATATTACCTTTCTGGTTTTGGCTAAAGATTTCCTCAAGCCCGCCGTAGTTAATATAAATGTGCCTTAAGCCCCGGATAAAAGTGGTAAAGTCTGTGCCGTTGAACGTACGGTGGACAAAACTTTGCAGCGGTTCCAGATCACCGGGGCGGTGCGACATTACAAAATCATAGGGGCTGTTACCCATGAAGTTCATCATCCTGTTACAGTTGTTAACCACCATTTTCCGGTTACCCCAGGCTATAGTTGCCGCAAGGAAGCCGGATATTTCGATATCTTCCTTCAACGTAAAAGCGTGGGGTATCTGTATGGGGTCAGAACTTATAAAATCAGGATTATTATACAGTTCTGCCTTTTCGTCAAGAAAATCTTTAAGGTCGCTTAGTTTCATCCTCTTCATTCAGCCTGCAAATGTAGGGCATTTATGCAGCATTGCCTTTTGCAGAAAGACTTATGTATCTTTTTTATTTTACAATAATTTTTTTAGTAACAGAAAAGCCTTCTGATGCCACATTTATAAAATAAAGGCCGTGGGTTAGTGCTGAAATATCAACTGATGACTGCGCATCGGTTAAAACCAGCTTTTGCACTGTTTTCCCGGTTACATCAGTAATAGTGGCCACGGCTTCCGATATTTCCTGAAGGCTTACGGTAAATAGGCCTGAGGCCGGATTGGGATATACATGGAATTGCGCTAACCGTGAATTATCAGTTACAAAAAGTGCTTCTTCAACAGTGGTAGCTACAGTATTTGTAAATACTGGCGCATTGAAATCAAAAAAGACAGCTGCATTATTTTCAATTACATCACCAACCTCCACATCTGCCTTCGGCTTTATCCTGTAGGATATATAGCCCTGGCTTGCGGGTTCGTTAACGGAACTTGGCGGGAGGTTTATATTATCAAAAAAGAACATTACTTCGTTGCCTCTCCTCGCTACCCTGTAGCTGTGGCTCGAAGCCAGTGGCCTGAAAGTAATCCAGTCGAGCTTATCATCAAGATAATTCTCTATCCTGACTTTTATGGCTTCGGCTGTGCCTAAATTCTGGAAACGAATTACATAATGCAGGAATCCCTGTGCCTGGTCAGGTGTTATAGACTCCCCTTCGCGAACCGATATATCATTTGGATCATAAGAATTAACCAATGTATGTTGCACCATATCGGTATTGTTGGCAGCATTAGAGTCTATGTCTATCGGTGTCATCGCTGCCGTAAAAACAAGGATATCGCCACTTTGTGCTACCGGAGGTGTGACTACTGTAAATGTTATGCTGATAACCCTTCTCTGGAAAGGCAAAAGGTTTTCATAATTAAAAGATAAGGTATTGCCTGATTGCACCATTGCGGGAGCCGAATTGTTAAATACCAGTTTATCATCAGGAAATGCAAGTGTAACAGTCCCTGAGGCTACAGTAGTTCCTGCGTTCCTGTAAACAAGTGAGTAAGTGGCCGGAAAACCGGGACGTGCCTGTGAAACCGGTATTAAAGAAACAGCAACATCTGTTGTAGAATTAGGTACTGAAAGACAGAAATTTTTACTAACTTCCATCCCTGGCATATTTACAATATGGGCACTTGGCGTAACCGAGAAAGTGATATTGTTCTGTGATACCGTAACTACATTGGTACCTGCCGGTAAGTTGTTAAAGCTGTAATTTCCTTCAGCATCGGTGAAGGTCTGTATGGTAGTACTGCCCCCAGCGCAAAATATGCTGATGTTTTCTGCCGGAAAGTCTGTTGCCGTACATCCGTTATTATCCTGGTCAAAGGTAATTTTGCCGGAAACTGTGTTGTTATTGCACTGCGCCACGGTTAGGGTTAGCGGGATGACTGCCTGGCAGCCACTACCGGATGAAACTGCCCGGGCATAAACTATCGCTGACGGGCTAAAATAGGCATTAAAATTGCCAATAGGATTAACCCCCGCCAAGGCATCTTCTTCAGTGGCATGATATGTTATGAACGTACCACTATAGCCACCCGTGATTTCATTATTCTTCAACCCGAGGTTAAAAATACCGATGCCATTACTGGCATAATCACAGACTACCAGCGGTGTAGGATTATTAACCGGCAATATCCCTATTTCAATTGTAAAACTCTCCTCTGCCGTACACATTTGAGCTGTCTGTATAAAGATGTATATTAGCTGTGTAGTGGTTATAACTGTTCCGGCAGGAAGCATGGTACCTGTTCCCATGGAGCCAGTATAATAGTTGCCTGTAGAAAGTGGTGGAAGTATATAGGAATCACAGGCCACAACATTATCTGCTCCATTAAGGAACGGCAACGGATTAATGATGAGGCTAAACATAGTAATATCCCATGTGCCGCCGGCAAGGCTGCTAACCCTTGCATAAATAACAGTTTCTTCACCCGGGGCGACAAAAGCCTGAGGGTTAGCAATGGCCGGAGTACCCGCAACGGCCGAAGCTTCAGTAGTATAAAAATCAACTGTAAATTCGTCCGGATCCTGGCTTCCCAGTAACTGTGGCACCTGTACAGTAAGGTCAAACACATCATTACCACATTGTTCCAGGTCAGGCACAGGGTTGACAACTGCCTGGGCATAACTTCCCGGCTTCATCATACAAAGCAAAAACAGGAAAAATAATTTTAGTTTCATAAGTAGTTGGATTAGTAAACAAAGTTAAAACATTTATTGTGTTAAATTCTGCAACAGCCTTTAGGAAAGTGTTATAAAACATTTGGGAGCATTCCTGCGGTTATACCCTTAACTTTGAAAAAAATAAAACTTTGATGATGGAAAATAAAGCCTATAAAGGACAAATAGCGTTAATAACGGGAGGTACAAGCGGCATAGGCCTGGAACTTGCGCGATGCTTTGCAAAAGACGGCTATAATATCATCCTGGTAGCACGTACTCAGGAAGACTTAGAAACAGTGGCCCAGGAGCTTACGGCACAATATGGCGTAAAAGCATATGGCATTGCCGCAGACCTTATGCGGCAGGGCGCTGCAGAAAAATTATATGAGGAAATAAAACTGGAAGGGCTGCAAATTGATGTTTTAGTTAATGATGCCGGTCAGGGCGTGTGGGGCAAGTTTACCGAAACCGACCTGCAAAAGGAGCTGGATATAATCCAGTTGAACATAGTGGCAACGGTTATACTGACCAAACTTTTTCTAAAAGATATGGTTGCACGCAATTCCGGTAAGGTACTGCAACTGGCCTCTACATCAAGCAAAGCACCAACACCCCTACTGGCTGTTTATGCCGGCACTAAGGCATTCGTATATAATTTTACTCAGGGTCTTATAAATGAACTTAAAGATACCAATGTTACCATGACAGCCCTGCTGCCCGGCCCTACTGAAACAGATTTTTTCAATAAAGCCGGGGCTGAACATACCGTTGTGTACCAGGAAAAAGACCTGGCTGACCCGGCTGATGTTGCCAAAGACGGGTATGAAGCTTTACAAAAAGGAGAAAGTAAAATTGTTTCGGGTATGAAGAACAAGCTACAGATCACATTAGGCAATATACTGCCTGATGAAGCCCTTGCTGAAAATTACCGCAAACAAATGAATCCGAGCAAGAAGGATAAATAAGTAAATGCTGCCCCCCGTACCGCCATGATGGGGTGGCTTATTTTTTTATCTTACCTAACCATTGCTCCGTAAGGGCATCATAATCTATTGTAAAAGCCGGATCCTGCTTAACCAGACGGCGCTCTGCAAATCCCTGGCGCAAAAAACCTTCTATGTAATAATCCTCTGCCACCGTACCCGGGCTATATTTTGACTTAAGGTCAAGATCAAACATTTTTGCAATCCTGCTCGACCAGAAAGCTTTCCAGCCGCTTTTGTATTCTTTTATAAGTTCGAAGGTAGTACGCCCGGTCTGCCTGTAAATTAACTTAATTAGTACCTGGCCTTCTTTGCGTGAAAGTTTTTTAAGTTGCGCTTCAAATTCATTTTCCAGGTATTTCTCAACAATCTTTGAATATTTCCTCTTTTCTTTTTCTGTTTTTAGCTTCGCCATATTTGCATTGAGCATCGTCAGCCTCTCTGCCGCAATTTTTGCAAAAGGATATACTTTATAGACCCTTCGCTTCAGTATCATGAGCTGTTTCTTCATTTCAGGCGAAACAGTATCTTTTACATTTGAAATAACTACTTCGTCCATTAATAAATCAAATGCTATTGAGTCATTTTCAATACCCCTCTTTATAGTATCCGAAACAGGATCCTGTGCCCGGGCTGCAACCGAAAATAATAGAAGTAACAATATAATTACCCTTGTACCCATGAATTAATAATTTACGCCAAAATTATGCATTTATACATAACTATGCTTTGTTATTTATATTTTAGCGGAAAAATAATTTATGGCATCAAATAGTATACTGAACGATTCTTCTATTGCATTTCTTGAGAAATATTTAAACAATGCCTCGCCGACAGGACATGAATCCGAAGGGCAGAAAATATGGATGGAATACCTGAAGCCATATGTAGATACTTTCATCACGGACACTTACGGCACTGCGGTAGGCGTTATTAATCCTGATGCGGTATACAAAGTAGTAATTGAAGGCCACAGCGATGAGATTTCGTGGTATGTAAATTATATTACGGAAAACGGGCTTATTTACGTCATACGAAACGGCGGGTCAGACCATATGATAGCCCCGTCAAAACGGGTTAATATCCATACTAAGAACGGCATTGTAAAAGGTGTGTTCGGGTGGCCTGCGATACACACCCGAAACCGGGGAAAGGAAGAGCCGGCCAAAATTGAGAATATATTTATTGACCTTGGCTGCTCAACTAAGGAAGAGGTTGAAAAGCTGGGTGTCCATGTAGGGTGTGTAATAACCTACCCTGATGATTTTATGGTGCTGAATGGCAATAAATTTGTATGCCGGGCCATTGATAACCGCATAGGAGGCTTCATGATTGCAGAAGTGGCAAGGCTGCTGCACGAAAATGGGAAGAAACTTCCTTTCGGGCTATATATTACCAATTCAGTACAGGAAGAAGTAGGCCTGCGCGGCGCGGAGATGATCACTAAAACCATACGCCCACATGCCGCAATAGTTACTGATGTATGCCATGACAGCACTACGCCTATGATAGACAAACGTATAGAAGGTGAAACCCAGATTGGCAAAGGCCCCGTAATTACGTATGCCCCGGCAGTACAAAACAACCTTAGGGAACTTATAATTGAGACTGCGGAAAAAAATAATATCCCTTTCCAGAGGCTGGCATCATCAAGGGTAACAGGCACCGATACAGATGCGTTTGCTTACAGTAACGGTGGCGTGGCTTCGGCGCTAATATCGCTCCCTTTACGCTACATGCATACTACAGTAGAAATGGTACAGCGCGAGGATGTTGAAAATGTAATCAGGCTTATTTATGAGACGCTGCTTAACATGAAGGATAAAGACACCTTTAGTTACTACAGGTAAAAAATAAAAGCACCCTTTCGGGTGCTTTCTTTCTTTAGGCTCCTGCAAATTATGCATTAAGTGCGGCTTTTAGTGTGTCAATTGCCTGCTTAGCGTTAGAAAGCTCAGCATATTTCAGCGCGCTGTATCCCCTTTCGTCCTTCTCCTTCACGTTAGCGCCTTTAGCCAGTAACAGGTTGATGATTTCAACATTGTTATAACGTGCTGCAAGCATTAAAGGTGTCATACCGTTCGATCTCTCGTTGATATCAGCACCATACTCAATGAATTTTTTTACTGCTTCAACATCTCCTTTGCAAATAGCCTTTGCAAGAGGCGTCGTGTTGTTGTATTCCCTAACTAACTCAAACCGGGATGCAACAGTTTCAACATTTGCTGCTACGGCAACATTACCAAAAGCTACAAGAGCAAGCCCTAAATAAATGATCGTTTTTTTCATGATGATTGATTTTTAATTGATGATTTTATAATTTAAAAAATGTTGTTTAGTTCAGCACGGTTGATTAGGCCGTTTATTATAGTAGACGCTTCTAAGTTGCTGAACGTTACGCGTTATTATTTCATTTAACATTTTTTTAACATACATAATCTTACTATGCAGGCATACTAAAACACGGACATCCCGCACAGGCAGGATGTTCAGGTATAAATTCAAGTCCAGATCAGGCTTCTAAAAAAGCCAGTACATTTTTTTCAATACGCTTATTTATGTCAGTAATATCAGCTTTACCAAACTTCTCCCCAATTATGTTTTCATATAATTCAATGTAGCGGTCAGACACGCTGGTAATATACTCATTGTTCATTTCGGGTATCTGCTGCCCATCTTTCCCCTGGAAACCGTTAGCAATCAGCCATTGCCTTACAAACTCTTTGCTCAGCTGTTTTTGGGGCTCGCCTTTGTTCTGGCGCTGCTCATATTCATCAGCATAAAAGTAACGTGAGGAATCGGGTGTATGGATTTCATCAATAAGCACTATCCTGCCGTCTTTGGTTTTACCGAACTCATATTTGGTATCAACCAGTATAAGACCGCGTGATGCAGCTATTTCAGTACCTTTTTCAAATAGCTTACGGGTATAGTCTTCAAGTACCGTATACTCTTCTTCAGTTACAATGCCTTTAGTGATAATATCAGTCCTTGATATGTCACTGTCATGCTCGCCGCTGTCTGCTTTTGTAGTAGGTGTAATAATGGGTGACGGAAATTTATCATTCTCCTTCAGCCCTTCCGGAAGCTCTACACCACAAAGCACCCTTTTACCCGCGGCATATTCGCGGGCGGCGTGCCCCGAAAGGTAGCCGCGTATTACCATCTCTACCTTAAAGGGCTCGCAAAGATGTCCTACGGCAACATTGGGGTCAGGGGTATCAATAAGCCAGTTAGGTACAATATCCTCGGTAAGGCGCATAAATTTGGTAGCAATCTGGTTCAGTATCTGCCCTTTATACGGTATACCTTTAGGCATAACCACATCAAAAGCTGAAAGCCTGTCGGTGGATACCATTACAAGCAGTTCATCATTAATGTTGTAAACGTCCCTTACCTTGCCTTTGTAAACCGATTTTTGGCCCGGAAAATTAAAATCTGTAGCTGTGATGGTGTTCATTATTGTTGTGTTGTTGTTCAGTTGAAGTGCAAAAATAGGAAAGATTTGTTAATAACGGATTCGGGATGATTTGCGGTCTATAACGCCATAAAAGATATTGAAGATCATTAAAAAAGCAGAGACAATACATAAACACATACCTGTAAAGCACCAAGTTTCGTCTTTTACTAAAATTGCAAATCCTATTAGTATGGAAACTATTAAATTAATGATGGATATAACTTTATTAACTTTAAGCCTGGATATTGAAAGTATAGCATATACCAATACATACACAACAGCTGCAATGCATGCAAGAGGAACAACAAGATTGCAAAAGCTGAAGGCCCAGCCAATAGTTTTATTTATACCCCATGTCTGTCCCACAGTTCCATCCCATAGAATAAAAAGTAAAATAAGTAATGTAATAATAACTATACTTATACCTTTTATTGAAGTTGAAGGTTTACTAAAATCCGCCATGACTGTAAAAGCCTTTAATTTCTCAGGAACTGTCAACAACAAAATTTAATCATGATTCTCAATACTCTTGTACGCCTCAATGATCTTTTTAACAAGCCTGTGGCGAACAATATCTTTATCATCAAGATATATAATGCCTACTCCTTCCACGTTCTTCAGGATAAGTAATGCTTCCTTAAGCCCTGATGTAACGCGGCGTGGCAGGTCAACCTGGCCGGGGTCACCCGTAATCATGAACTTGGCATTACGGCCCATACGCGTGAGGAACATTTTCATTTGCGAGTGTGTGGTGTTCTGGGCTTCATCCAGTATTACAAAAGCATTGTCAAGCGTGCGCCCCCGCATAAAGGCCAGTGGCGCTATCTGTATAATGCCTTTCAGTATATAATCTTCAAGCTTTTCAGGCGGCAGCATGTCCCGCAGGGCGTCATACAGCGGCTGCATATAAGGGTCAAGCTTCTCCTTCATATCCCCGGGAAGAAAACCAAGGCTCTCCCCTGCTTCTACCGCCGGGCGGGTAAGGATGATTCGCTTCACCTGCTTTTCTTTGAGCGCCTTAACGGCAAGGGCTACCCCGGTGTAGGTTTTACCGGTACCGGCTGGGCCAACGGCAAAAACCATGTCGTTTTTATTTACATAATCTACCAGTTTTTGCTGGTTGGGGGTCATTGCCTTGATAAGCTTACCGCCAAGCCCGTGTACCAGTATCTTATCATCAGGGTTCATCTGCTCTACATTACTGTCGCTTTGTATCACCCTTTCAATAACATTGTCATCAATATTATTGTAGCGCGAAAAATGCACCATCAGCCTTTTAAAGCGGGTTTCAAATTCATCGAGCAGTTCCTTTTCTCCAAATGCTTTAAGGGTTGTGCCTCGTGCTACTATTTTAAGTTTGGGATAGTATTTTTTAATGGTTTCAAGATGGGCATCCTGTGCGCCCCAAAAATCCTTTGGGGCTATATCATTAAGTTCAATTGTCCTTTCGTTCAAGTGTGGTAGTATTTTTAATTAAAATTGATAGCTTATAATTGTTAGCTTTGCATTCAAATTTAGTGAAATTTTAAAATCGCCCGCGAAAACTTTTACACAATTTTATGTCAATAATTACCCTAACAACCGATTTTGGGCTTCGCGACCATTTTGTGGGCGCGCTGAAGGGTAAGATACTTTCTGAATACAGGGAAGCTACCATTATTGATATTTCACATCATATCGACCTGTTCAACGTTTCGGAAGCCAGCTACATTATAGGGGCGGCTTACAGCAGTTTCCCAAAAGGCACAATACACCTTATAGGTGTAGACTGCGAGCTTACTAAAGAGAACCGGCATATAGCCATGCAGTGGAACGACCACTATTTTATCTGCGCTGATAACGGCATTTTAAGCATCCTGACGCAAAAAATAGTACCGCAGAAAATGGTGGAAATAAACATACACGACCGCCTGCCCGAAGGAAGCGTTGACCTTGATGTATTTGTAACTGTAGCCTGCCACCTTGCCAGGGGCGGCCTGCTGAATGTTATAGGCCGTGAAATAACAGCCATAAAAGCAACCAATGAGCTGCAGCCGGTGCCGGCATCAGACAGGAATTCTATAAAAGGCTATGTGGTATATATTGACCATTTTGGCAATTGTGTGACCAACATAACACAAAAAATGGTAAAAGAAACAGGCAAAGGACGTGATTTTGAAGTTAACTTCAGTAACAAGAACATCAGGGCCATAAAAAATGGTTACAGCGACTGGACAGTTAACGAGCGTTTTTCACTGAAAGATTATGAAGGCGAAAAACTGGCCCTGTTTAATGAGGCAGGCTTCCTGGAAATAGCCATTTACCGCAGCAACCCCTTAACTGTGGGCACGGCACGTTCGCTGCTGGGACTTAAATACAGGGATGTGGTGAATGTTGTATTTAAAAATTAAAGCTGTAAGACACATATGTTTGTACGCATAGTTAAGATGAGTTTTCATGAAGATAAGGTGGATGCCTTTCTTGATAATTTTGATAAAGTGAAGGGGCACATACGAAACTTTCCCGGTAACCGTTTTTTAGAACTGTACAGGGACAGGGAGAACCCCTCGGTATTTTTTACTTACAGTTACTGGGAACGCGAGGAGGACCTTGAAAACTACAGGCAGTCAGAACTTTTTAATGAGGTATGGGCTTTTACAAAACAATTTTTTAATAATAAGCCCGAAGCGTGGAGCGTGGACAAGCTGGTAACACTGCAGTAAGCTAAATGAACTTTATTATACGAAAGCTATTTTATACTTTACCGGTAGGTATGCGGTATGCGGCACGAAGGCTGCTATACCTTCCCGCTGACATGTTTAGGCGCAGAGACAGCCTTGTACCGCCTAAGGGAATGATATTTACCGGCCGGGGTGATTATTTAAGTGCAGGCGAAACATTTTTTTCGTACTTTATTAAGTATGGCGGTATAACCCCGCATAGCCGGGTGCTGGATATAGGTTCGGGAATCGGCAGGATGGCGGTGCCTTTTACAAAATACCTGGACAAAGACGGCAGCTATGAAGGGTTTGATATTGTAAAAATGGGCGTTGACTGGTGCAGGAAGAACATAACGGCGCGTTATCCTAACTTCAGGTTTACGCACACACCGCTAAAGAACGACCTGTACAACCTTGATACGCAGGAGCAGGCCTCACAGTTCAGGTTTCCGTATGAAGACAAGGCTTTCGACTTTGTATTCCTTACCTCGGTATTAACGCACATGATGCCACAGGACATGGAAAACTATATAGGTGAAATAGCGCGGGTGCTAAAAGAAGGTCGGGTTTGCTTTGCCACCTTCTTCATTCTTGATGAAGATAGTGAAGCCGCAATGCGCAAATATGGCTCCAAAACATTTCCCCATAATTACGGCAATTATTCTTTAATGGATAAAAATGTGAAGGAAGCCAACGTTGGCTACAAAAAACAATATATTTTTGAGGTGCTCAAATCAAAAGGGCTTACCGTTATCCATTTTATACGCGGAAACTGGTCGGGCGCCGCTGCTGATGAGCTTAATGAGCACCAGGACATAATTATTTTTAAGAAATGAAAGCATTGTTATTACGAGAGATCAAAGCCTTTTTCGGGTCGCCGATAGGGTATCTGGTCATTGCCATCTTCCTCCTGCTCAACGGGCTCTTCCTTTGGGTTTTTGAAGGTGATTTCAATATCCTTGATAGTGGCTTTGCCGACCTTAGCCCTTTCTTTACCCTGGCACCCTGGATACTTATTTTTCTTATTCCTGCGGTAACTATGCGTAGTTTTTCCGACGAAAAAAAGCAGGGCACTATTGAACTGCTGTTTACTAAGCCCTTGAGTATATGGGAAATAGTGAACGGCAAGTTTTTTGGAGCTTTTACACTCATTATTCTGGCGTTGCTGCCCACGGCAATATATGTGTTTGTATTGCAGGGCCTGGGCAACCCTCCGGGTAACATTGATTTCGGCAGTACACTGGGCTCCTACTTCGGGCTGTTGTTCCTCATCGCAGGCTATACCGCCATTGGTATATTTACCTCTACCCTTTCTGATAACCAGATTGTAGCCTTTATAGTATCAGTATTCCTTTGCTTTATATTTTACTTCGGGTTTGAAGGAATATCAGGCTTTGCCGGTAACCTGGGTACTTTTGTGGCATCACTGGGTATGGATTATCATTTTAAGAGCATGAGCCGAGGTGTGCTTGATACCAGGGATATTATCTATTTCCTGAGCATAACCATTTTGTTCTTATCCTTCACGGTTTACAAACTAAAAACACTTAAAGGGTAATGGAAACAAGGAAGCAAAAAAACCTCAGACAGCTTGTTATTACTATTGCAGCACTGCTTACAATCAATTTTGCAGGCAATTATATCTTTAAGCGTTTTGACCTGACGCATGATAAGCGTTACACCCTCTCGGAAACTTCCCTTAAGATCATAAAGAATGTTGACGAGCCGCTTTACATAGATGTTTTCCTGGAAGGTGAATTCCCTGGCGAATTTAAAAGGCTACAGGACGAAACCAGGCAGTTGCTCCAGGAGTTCGAAGCTTATAACCCCAATGTAAAGTTTACCTTCTTTAACCCTATGGATGAGTCGGAGGGTGCGGTTGAAACCAAACGCAACCTTATCTATACCATCTTCAGGATTGATAACAAGGTACGCTCCACTAAAGAGGAAACTGAAATAAAGAACAGCATCAGTTCTATTAACGATATTGATAAGGCAATATTTGATTCGTTTACAGGAAGCGGCATGAAGCCGGCAAGCATTATGGTAAATGACCGCGGAAAACAAACAGAGGCCCTGGTGTTTCCATGGGCTATCGCAACTTATAAAGGTAAAAGCGTAAAGATCCCTTTGCTGAAAAATATGCTGGGGGCTTCTACAGCCGAAAAAGTAGTCAGCTCAGTACAACACCTGGAATATGCCTTTGCCGATGCCTTTAATAAAGTAACCAAAGAGAAGCAGAAAAAAGTAGCTGTAATACGCGGTAACGGCGAACTTCATGATATACTGATGGCCGATTTTATAAAGCAGGTACGCGAAAGTTACTATATAGGCCCCTTTACACTTGATTCGGTAGCCAAAAATCCGATAGCAACGTTAAAGGCGCTGCAAAAGTATGACCTGGCCATTATAGCCAAACCTACAGAACGTTTTACTGAAGAAGAAAAACAGGTACTGGACCAGTTTATAATAAACGGGGGGAAAACCTTATGGATGATTGATGCCGTACAGATAGAGATGGACAGCCTGTACAATGAATCAGGTGCTACACTGGCTTTTCCGCGTGACCTTAACCTAAGTGACATGTTCTTTAAATATGGCTTCAGGATAAATCCTGACCTGATTAAAGATGAGCAGGCAACCCCTATCAAACTGGCCACGGGCGGCCAGGGCAGCGGCACGCAATACCAGCAGTACTTCTGGAAATATTCACCTTTTATTTATCCTGAAACAGATAATCCCATCGTTAAGAACATGAGCGGTATCAGGTTTGAATTTGCCAACCCGATCGATACGCTCAGGAATTCTGTTAAAAAGACAATCCTGCTTAAATCATCACAATATTCTAAAAAAGTAGGCACGCCTGTAACAGTACAGCTTGATATGGTGGCCGAGAAGACATCGCCACAGGAATACAAAGATAAAGGCCTCATCCCGGTATCGGTACTGCTGGAAGGCAGGTTTCGCTCAATGTACGAAAACCGCCTGTTGCCCTTTAAAGACCCGGCTTATAAAACTGAGGAAAAAGAAGGAAAAATGATAGTGGTTGCCGATGGCGATGTGGTAAAGAACCAGCTCGACAAAAACTACCGCCCGCTGGAGCTTGGTTATGATAAGTGGACCAATAATATGTTTGATAACCGGGAGTTCCTTATGAACTGCGTTAACTACCTGCTCGATGATACAGGACTTATTAACATAAGGAGCAAAGAGGTTGACCTGCCGATGCTGGATAAGGAAAAGGTTTATGCTGATTACACTATCGTGCAGTTTATAACTGTCGGATTACCAATAGTAATTTTAGCTGTTTCCGGTTTCCTGTTCACGTACCTGAGGAGGAGGAAATACGGCAGGTAGTGTTAATAAAAAAATTGCGGTATTTGATTGGTTTACGATATATTTGTGAAAAGTAAAATTTTACATTTTACCAAAATTCTAAAGAAAAGACAATGAAATTTATAGTATCCAGTTCCTATTTGCTGAAGCAGCTGCAGGTTTTGGGAAGCGTTATCAACAGCAGCAATACCCTGCCAATTTTAGATAATTTCCTTTTTGAGCTAAATAATAATCAGTTGAAAGTATCGGCGTCCGATCTTGAAACAACCATGTCGGCCACGCTCGAAATAGATTCTGAAAGCACCGGCGGTGTTGCCGTGCCTGCAAAATTGCTACTGGAAACTCTTAAAACATTCCCTGAGCAGCCGCTTACTTTTACAGTAGAGGACAATAACACAATCGAAATAAGCTCTAACAGCGGTAAATATGCCCTTGCCTATGCCTCGGGTGATGAATTCCCTAAAGCCGTAACCCTTGAAGATCCCTCATCAACCATTGTCCCTGCGCATGTATTGGCTACCGCAGTAAGCAAAACTATCTTTGCCGCCGGCAATGATGACCTAAGGCCCGTAATGTCAGGCGTCTTTTTCCAGTTTTCAACAGATGGCCTTACATTTGTGGCAACTGATGCGCACAAGCTGGTTAAGTACGCCAGGACCGATGTAAAAGCCTCCCAGGCCACTGATTTTATAATGCCAAAGAAGCCGCTTAATATCCTCAAAGGCATCCTTTCCGCTTCAGATGCTGAAGTAAAAATTGAATATAACGAGGCTAATGCCACTTTCTCATTTGAAAACTACGTGCTTACCTGCCGCCTTATTGATGGTAAATACCCTAATTATGAGGCCGTAATACCTAAAGAGAACCCTAACAAACTGATGATTGACAGGGTGCAGTTCCTTAGTTCGGTGCGCCGTGTGGCCATCTTCTCAAACAAGACTACACACCAGATACGCCTTAAGATTGCAGGTACTGAGCTTAATATTTCAGCCGAAGATATTGATTACTCCAACAAGGCTGAGGAGCGCCTCACCTGCGACTACCAGGGTGATGACATGCAGATAGGCTTCAATTCACGTTTCCTTACTGAAATGCTGAACAACCTGCATAGCGATGAAATTATGCTCGAAATGTCGCTGCCAAACCGTGCAGGCATCCTTACCCCTGTGGACGGGCTTGAAGAAGGCGAAACCGTTACTATGCTGGTAATGCCGGTAATGCTGAACAATTAAATTCCTCAAGAAAAGCAATTTCAAACCCAAACTATGTTTAGTTTGCAATCAAGAATTTTGCCTTTCCCGGGTTCTGCTATTTAACTAACCCTTTATACCAAAACCGCAACACTTTACAGCGTTGCGGTTTTTTCTCTATTATTATCAGAAGAATCATGACAGAATAAATTCTATAAGATCTTCATTGAATTTATGTTTATGGGTGTAGTACAACCCGTGTGGCGCATCGTCATAGACAATATATGCCGCATTGGGTATCATCTTTGCCGTAAGGTCAGACGAAGCCGTAACAGGCACTGTCTGGTCTTGCTTCCCGTGTATTATAAGGACAGGTATATTTATGTTTTTCAGGTCGTCCCTGAAGTCGGTTGCAGACCACGCCTGCATGGCTTTTATAGTGGAATATCCCGATGCCTGCATGGCCAGCATAAGGTCATGCTGCAGTATCTCATCACTTACAGGGTGGCTAAACAGGTTAACGCCATAAAACATTTTACTGAATTGCGCCAGGAACTTTGGCCGGTTGTCTTCCAGCTGCTCACGGATACTGTCAAATTGCCCCTGAGGCAGCCCGGAAGGGTTATTGTCTGTTTTGAGCAGGTATGGCGTCACACTGCTCACCAGTACCGCCCTGGTTACCCTGCCATCATCATTAAATTTAGCAAGATAACGCGCTACCTCTCCCCCACCCATCGAAAAACCCGCAAGAGTTACGCCAGTAAGGTTAAGGTGCACTATAAGCGCTCTCAGGTCGGCTGCAAAAGTATCGTAATCATATCCTTCCCATGGCC
The DNA here is from genome assembly GCF_002251835.1 of Flavobacterium cyanobacteriorum. GTDB lineage: Bacteria > Bacteroidota > Bacteroidia > Flavobacteriales > Flavobacteriaceae > Flavobacterium > Flavobacterium cyanobacteriorum. The sequence goes on along the minus strand of NZ_NOXV01000253.1, from coordinate 9,447 downwards.
TTGACGAAAGGCCAAAACCCCTACGGTCATACGCTATCACGCGAATATTATACCTTGGGAGTTCGTTCAGCTGGTATTCCCACATCTGGTGATTAAGTGGCCAGCCGTGTATCAGTATCACAGGCTTTCCGCGGCCGATATCCTGGTAATAAATGGTTACTTCTTCAGCGCTTCCCGAAAGGCTGACTGAGGTTGTAGTAATAAAAGGCATAGCTGTTCATTTAAATTAGCACATCAAGGTACTTATTAAGGCAAACACAAAACCATTCATTAAGAAATCCTTAGTAGTTAAGAAATTGATAAAAATAATCCCGCAGGGCTATTACAACATCAATTCTGCCCGTCATACCGGGTATCAGGAGCAGCCGGCTATGCGCACTTTTGCAGGCATATGTCCCGCTGTCANATAAAAATAATCCCGCAGGGCTATTACAACATCAATTCTGCCCGTCATACCGGGTATCAGGAGCAGCCGGCTATGCGCACTTTTGCAGGCATATGTCCCGCTGTCACTATATCTCCGCGCCGCCATAAGCGCGGCGGCGCGGAGGATGCCGCTTCCATCGGGGCTAAACCCAAACGCCAGTATATACCTGTAGCAATACTTGCAGCCATCTGTAATGATGATATTGAATTTATTAAAAACGCGGCATTCTCAGCATTACTTGCTGCAAGTGGCAAATTTTCTTGAACCGCTGTAAAGATTGTTGCGCCACCCAATCCAACGGCTATTTATTATCATGATAAATAAGAAGCGGTATATGGCTGTGGTAAGCCATTTTCTTAGTAAGGCTCTTGTGGAATAAACTTTCAAAGAAACCACGCTTATGGCTGCGCATTACCAGCATGTCTATTGTGTTGGCCTCAATAAAATTTAAAATAGATTGCTCTATATCATCGCCTTCAATACTGTAGAAACCAATATTGTAATCTTTATAGTGCAACTTCCAGTTTTCCATCCGTTCACTGACATCAACAGGGCCATCATTATGCGTGATGTACAGGCATTCAGTCCGGGCATTAAATTTTTTGGCAATCTCCAATGCCTCCGCCAGCGCTTCATTGTCTTTATCTTTGTATTGGGTGGTAAAGCCAATTTTCTGTATGGGGTGGTATTCTGCCTCGGCAGGTATTCCAAGCACGGGGACATCCACATTAGAAATCACCGAAGCCGTAGTAGAGCCGAGGAATGTTTCCTTAAGGCCTGTTGCACCCTTGGTACCCATCACTATTAAGTCAATGTTTTCATCCCTGCACACCTTATTAATATTGTATATAAGGTCGCCATACAGCAGGATGTTGCGCATTTTCACATGGCCCAGGTTGTGCCTTTCGGCTACTTCGTGCATGTGCGGCAACTGCTCCCTGAAACTCTCAAACTGGTTCATTTCCACTATATCAAATATTTCCTTTGTTGATTCTGGTAATGGCGGGGTTTCTACAATAGGCAGGTCATATACGTGAAGTACTACCAGATCGGCATTAAATGAATCAGCAAATCGCAGGGCATACAAAAAAGCTGTACGTGCCGCTTCAGAAAAATCAGTAGGGAAAAGGATTTGTTTCATGGCTGGTATGTTTTTCATAAAGGTATAAAAAATATCTTTTTTCTTACGATATACAAAAATGCTTAACAGAACATTAATCCGCAAAGGGCTTTGAGGGGCTTTTGTTTTAAAATGTATCTTTGCAAAAAAAGCTGATGACACTACAGGATACTATTGTTGCGCTAGCCACTCCCTCTGGTACTGGAGCCATTGCTGTTATACGCGTTTCAGGGCCTGAAGCCATTACTGTAGTTTCAGGTGTTTTCGAGTCCGTATCCGGCAAAGATATTATCCGGCAGCGCTCACATACCATACACCTTGGCACTATAACAGACGATGGAAAAATATACGACCAGGTATTATTATCCCTTTTTAAGGGGCCTCATTCCTACACTGGCGAAAATACCGTAGAGATTTCCTGTCACGGCTCCGGCTACATACAGCAACAAATTATACAGTTATTGCTTCGCAAAGGCTGCCGCATGGCCGATGCAGGCGAATTTACCTTGCGCGCTTTCCTGAACGGCAAGCTGGACCTGAGCCAGGCCGAAGCAGTAGCCGACCTTATAGCCAGCGACAACGAGGCCAGCCATCAGGTTGCTATGCAGCAAATGCGGGGCGGATTTAGCAATGAAATAGCAAAACTGCGTGAAGAACTGTTGAATTTTGCCTCACTTATTGAGCTTGAACTGGATTTTTCTGAAGAAGATGTTGAATTTGCTGACAGGTCACAATTTCATGAGCTTCTGAACCGTATTGAATTTGTACTGAAGAGGCTTATTGATTCTTTCGCGGTAGGTAATGTTATAAAAAATGGTATTCCTGTAGCCATAGCGGGCGAACCTAATGTGGGCAAATCAACACTGCTGAATACGCTGTTGAATGAAGAGCGGGCCATAGTAAGTGATATTGCGGGCACTACACGCGATACTATAGAAGACGAACTTGTTATCGGAGGGATTGCCTTCCGTTTTATTGATACAGCAGGTATACGTGAAACAAAAGATGTAGTGGAGAGCATCGGCATAAAAAAAACATTTGAAAAAATTGAAAAAGCGCAGGTGGTCATTTACATGATACCCAGGTTGACTGAAGGGGAAAACCCGCAACTCATAATGCAGGAAATAAACAAAATCAGGAACCAGTATCCCCAAAAAATGTTTTTAACAATTGCCAACAAGGCCGATTTATATTCCGAAAGCGAAAAGGCTCAGCTCACTTCACTAATTCCTGATGTATTATTTATTTCCGCAAGAGAAAACAAAGGCATTGATGGACTCAGGGAAAAACTTTTATCATTTGTGAGCACAGGCGCGTTGCGGAATAATGAAACAATAATTACCAATACCCGCCATTATAACTCTTTACTTAAAGCCCTGGAAGAAGTACAAAAAGTACAGTTTGGGCTCAATTCAGGATTATCAGCCGACCTCATGGCTATTGATATAAGGCAGGCTTTGTACTATTTCGGCGAAATAACGGGGCAGGTATCTAATGATGAACTGCTCGGGAATATTTTTTTGAAGTTTTGTATCGGAAAGTAACCACCACAAAACAACCAAACACCAAACCAATAAGAAACCCATACAAAGCCCTATAATACAGGGCTTTTTTAATGCTTAAAGATATAGGTTTCTTTTGCGTTGTTACTTGTTTATTTATGGAATATTTGTACCTTTGCTGTACCTTACTATGGGTTGAAAGTCAAATTTGTACCTCAACCCATTTTTTAGGTTTACAAACTTGACACTTTTAAACACTTTAATACAGGATAGTACAAAATGAGTTCAAATATTCAGGTACAACGAATTTGCCAGCATTGCGGTAAGGAGTTCACAGCCCGAACCACCACCACGCTGTACTGTTCACACCGTTGCAATAGTGCAGCATACAAAGCCAAACAAAGGGCTGGTAAGGTTGAGCAAAGCAATAAGGAAACACAGCGAATAAAGAACCAACCTATTGAGGAACTGAAAGCAAGGGAGTTTTTAACAGTAACACAGGTTTCAAAGTTAATCGGCTGTTCCCGACAAAATGTTTACAACCTTATAAATACTGGTAAGCTGAAAGCGACAAACATTTTAATAAAGAAAACTATTGTAAAGCGTTCAGACCTTGACAAACTATTTAAAGAGCCAACCAACCGAACACAGCCCGAAGGCATACCCGAAACACAAAAGCAGGAATTAAACAACTGGGTGCAGGCTGGGGGCTTTGATATTGCCGACTGTTACAACCTTACCGAAGTACAGGACAAATACGGTATTTCAGAAACAGCCTTACAAAACCTTATCAAACGAAACAGCATACCCAAAATAAAAAAGGGCTGGTTTGCATACGTTCCGAAAACGGTAATTGATAAACTATTGAGTTAAACCATTAAAATAAAATACCAATGATTGAATTTGTAAACAGGAATTTAGAGAAAACCGAACCCGACTACTTTTATTTAGTTAGGGAACACGTTACCACGTTTCAGATGGATGACGGTAAAAACAAACCATTCACCCACGAACAGAAATTTGAGGGCAAAGATTTACTGAAATGCAAAACCGAAGCAGAAAAGTATTACTGGGAAAGGCTGGAAGGATTGGAACAGGGTAAATACTTTCTACCATTTGCAGCCCCTCAATATTTTGAGTTTGGTAAAAATGCAGCGTTCAGCATTACCCTTTCATTGGTTGAGTATTACAACGATGACGAACATTTTGAACACCCTTTGATTGGTGAAGATGACGAAACCACAGCCGAAAGCATTGAAATTGAAACGGCTGTATTGAAAAGTAAAGGATTACTGTAACAACTGTAACACCGTAACAGACTGTTACAACTGTTACAACTGTTACACCAAAGCACAAAAGACAATGGCAACAAAAGTTAAGTTAAGACAAAAGGCAATTTCAGGGAACAGGCAAAGCCTGTATTTAGATTTTTACCCAGCCATACCACACCCCGAAACAGGCGAACCAACCCGAAGGGAATTTTTAGGGCTGTACCTTTTTGATAAGGCAAAGAACCCGATTGATAAACAGCATAACAAAGAAACTTTACAGCTTGCCGAACAGATAAGGCAGAAAAAAGAAAACCACCTCAACAAACCCGAAATTTACACGGGGTACGAACTGGAACAGAAACGAATTAAAGAGCAGGGCGAACAGAATTTTGTTACCTACTTTAAAAGCCTTGCCGACAAACGCAAAGCCAGTAACCATGATAACTGGGTTTCAGCTTACAATTACCTTGAAACATTTACAAAGGGAAATTTGAAGTTTGCCGACCTCAACGAAAAGTTTTGTAATGAGTTTAAAGAGTATTTACTCACTACCAAAAGCAATAAGAGCAGCAAAACAACCCTTGCCCAAAATTCAGCCGTTTCCTATTTTAATAAGCTGAAAGCAACCCTGAAACAAGCGTATAAAGACGGGTATTTAACCACCGACCTGAACGCAAAAATTGAACCCATAAAACAGGCAGAAACCCGAAGGAATTTTTTAACCATTGAGGAACTGAACAGCCTTGTTAAAACAGAATGTAATAACCCTTTGTTGAAACGTGCAGCCCTGTTTTCAGCCCTCACAGGGTTGAGGTTTTCGGATATTAAAAACCTTGTTTGGGGCGAACTGGAATACATAGAGGGCAACGGGTATTTTATACAGTTCAAACAGCAAAAAACAAAAGGGGTTGAAATGATGCCTATTTCTGAACAGGCTTACAGCTTACTGGGTGAACGCAAAGAACCCACCGACAAAGTATTTGAGGGGCTTACTTATTCAGCATACGAAAACAAACACTTGTACCAATGGATTGGAGCAGCAGGAATAACAAAGGATATAACCTTTCATTGTTTCAGACACACGTTTGCCACCTTGCAACTATCAAAGGGAACAGATATTTACACCGTTTCAAAAATGCTGGGACACCGTGAATTGAAAACCACACAGATTTACGCAAAGATTATAGACCAAACCAAACGTGAAGCAGCCGACAAAATACAATTAGATTTTTAACCTATTAAGCATTAAAGACAAATGATAAAAGATACAAGGTTTTGGCTTACCACCTTTTTTGAGGAACAGGAACAAACCAAACACCCTTACAAAAGCCTTAAAAGTCAGATTGAAAACAACGGCTGTTTTATTGTGAAAGCAGACACCTACACCGTAAAGATTTACACCCCTGAATTAGCGGTTATATTCACCTCAAAGGAATTGCCAGCCCGGAACATGGACACCCAAACCGAAACCATAGTAAACGGCTGGGAATACCTCAAAACATACATTGAAGCATACAAAGAGGGCGAACAATATTTTGAAACTGAATTTAAGGTTTCACCGAACACCCTTTACGGGGCAAACGCTGAACAGTATGTAAGGGATATTCACTTAAACTTTTTTCACGTTCAGCATACTGGAATAAATGAAGGCTGGGGCTATGTTAAGAAACAATACCCGATTATTTTAACCCATAAAGCTGTAAAAGAATTTGGCTACTATTCAGGAATAGTAAACAAGGTTGAGGAACAAGTAAAGAAATACCCCCGACTGTTTGCCACGTTTGATAAGTGCGAACACAATTTGCCACCTCAACAAACCGAAACGAAAACGGAGCAGGAGCAACAAACAGAAAATGATTTTACCCTTTCCACTATTGAGGATTGGTTATTTGAGTTTAAAGAAAAAATGAATGAAGCAGACTATAAAAATTTAGTTTCAGCACTAATACAATACTTTGAAAGAGGCAAATTCCCGACACTTTCAAAACCTATACAGATAAATGGCAGACCAAACAAAAAGCTGTTCGGCTGGGCTTTGAATAGAATATTTGAAGCAAAAGGCAAAGGAGTTGAAAAGGAACTTTTGCAATTTGCAAAGCATAATATTTCATTGTTCACCGATGTTCAGTTTGATGAAAGCAATATTTTGAAAAGCAATTTGTATAAGTATTTCACTACTCAAACTAAGTAAATAAAGACCACCACCAAAACCACCGAAAACACTTTTTAGACCACCAAAACCACTTTATTCATTTGCTGCATAACATTAAAAATGTAGTAAAATGAATAATCCATTTGAAGTAATTGAGGCAAGGTTAAACAATATTGAAACCTTATTGCTCGACCTCAAACACACACCAAAAGAGCAGGGCGAACAACCCGAAACAGACGAACTTTTAACAGTTCAGGACACGGCTAAATTTTTGAGCCTTTCAGTTCCCACCGTTTACACTTTAATAAGTAAAGGCGAATTGCCCGTAATGAAGCGTTCAAAGCGCTGTTACTTTTCAAAAGTTGAGTTAATCAATTATTTGAAGCAAGGCAGAAAAAAGACGTTGGCAGAAACAGCCAGCGAAGCCGAACAGTATTTAAAAACTAAAAAGGGGTAAGCTATGCAGGAACATAACCAAACCCCTAATAAGTTAAGCACTAAAGACGGGAATAAAGATACGAATTTAAACACCATTACCCCAGCGTTTGAATTTGATAAATACGGTATAGGGGTTGAGGATATTAAAACCGAAGAAGAACAGCTTTTAAAGCAAGGTAACGAAGCCAAAGAAAGTAAAGGACTGTTCACCGTAAAAACAGCCAGCCGTTGGATTGAACAAGCGAAAACCCGACCTATTCCGAAAATGCTTTTTGGTGAATTTTGGTTTGAGGGTGAACTATGTATTTTGTTTGCCGACACCAATTTAGGTAAGTCAATTTTAGCCGTGCAAATTGGTAACAGCATAAGCAAGGGCGAACAGATACGGGGCTTTAAACTGGAAACACCAAAGCAACCAATTTTGTATTTTGATTTTGAGTTAAGCGACAAACAATTTGAAAACCGATATTCAATAAGGTTTGAACAGCATTACAACTTTGATAACAACTTTATACGGGTTGAAATAAACCCCGATGCTGTAATTCCCGAAGCCCAAACCTTTGAGGATTACCTCAACCATTCATTGGAACGAAGCATTACCGAAACAGGGGCAAAGGTTTTAATCATTGATAACCTTACTTATCTGAAAAATGAAACTGAAAAGGCTAAAGATGCTTTGCCCTTAATGAAGCATTTGAAAGCGTTAAAAAACAAATACGGACTTTCAATTTTAGCACTTGCACACACACCAAAAAGGGACTTATCAAAACCAATTACCCGAAATGATTTACAAGGCAGTAAGATGCTAATAAACTTTTGTGATAGTTCCTTTTCAATCGGTGAAAGCCACAGCGACAAAAATTTACGCTACCTGAAACAAATTAAGCAAAGGAACACCGAACAGATTTACGATGCCGAAAATGTTTGTATTTGCCAAATTGATAAGCCCTTTAACTTTTTGCAGTTTGAGTTTGTCAATTTCGGAACGGAACGGGAACACCTGAAACAGCACACCGAAAAGGACAAAGAAAACCTGAACGAAAAGGTAAACGAACTAAAGCAGCAAGGGCGAAGCCTTCGGGAAATAGGGGCTGAACTGGGTATTTCTCATATGAAAGTAAGTAGAATTTTAAAGGACTGTAACACGCTGTAACACCTGTAACACCCTGTTACAACTGTTACACTTGTTACATCCGTTACACTTAAAAGGTTGAAAATGAAGGAACATAAATACATACTTGAACCATACAAGGGAATGAATACCCGTTACCGTTGCCCCAGTTGCCAGCAAAGGGATAAAACCTTTTCACTTTACATTGATACAGAAACAGGCGAACACATACACCCCACCGTTGGCAGGTGCAACCGTGAAAGTAATTGCGGACACCACTACACCCCGAAACAGTATTTTCAGGATAACAGTATTTCATTTGATACACCCCAGCCCAAAGCATACAAGCCCCGACCTGTTACACCACTACCAAAGCCCGTTTCATTCATTCCCGTTGAGGTATTCAAAGCCAGCCTGAAAGCACACGAAACGAACCACTTTGTACAGTTCCTTATTAACCTGTTCGGGGTTGAGGTTGCCAGCCAACTGGTAAGCCGTTATTTCATTGCCACCTCAAAACATTGGAACGGTGCAACGGTATTTTGGCAAATAGATACACAGGGCAAAGTAAGAACGGGCAAAATAATGCTTTACAGCCCCACCACAGGCAAAAGAGTAAAGAACCTTGAACTACCTGTTTACTGGGTACACAAAGCCCTCAAACAGCCTGAATTTGAGTTAAGGCAATGTTTGTTTGGTGAACACTTACTAATTGATAAAACAAAACCCGTTGCCATAGTTGAAAGCGAAAAAACGGCTGTAATTGCCAGCGGTTATTTGCCCCAGTTTATTTGGGTTGCCGTTGGCAGCCTTACCAACCTGAACGCTGAAAAGTGCAGCATACTAAAGGGGCGAACTGTTACACTATTTCCCGACCTCAACGGGTTTGACAAATGGAGCAGCAAGGCAAAGGAACTTTCACACCTTGCCCAGTTCACTGTTTCCGATTTACTGGAACGTAAAGCCACCGAAGCAGAAAGGAAACAAGGGTTTGACCTTGCCGACTATTTAATAAAATATGATTACAAAGCCTTTGCCCTACCTGAACCCGAAGCCACCGAACCACCCCCAGCCGTTCAACCATTGGTTGAGGTGAAACCGTTTGAACAGCCCGAACCTGTTTACTATTTCAATAAGCCCGAACAACCAAAGCCCGAAAACTGGGAACAGGATATTACCGAACTTGAAAACTACTTTACAGGAATAGCACTACCAACCCAACCCGTAAAGCTGAACAGGTGCAGCACAATAACGGATTGTTCCCAATTCATTGAAAGCCACTTTGCCACCGTGAAAGCGAACAACGGCAAACGAACCTTTTTACCATACCTCAACCGATTACAGGAATTGAAACAAGTATTAACCACAAATTTGAATTAATATGAAAACAAAAGAAATTGAAAGCCTTGAAAGCTACTTTAAAACA
>NZ_NOXV01000276.1 GCF_002251835.1 Flavobacterium cyanobacteriorum | reverse complement strand
CGTCAACCCTTTTTTATTTAACAAATAAGTTTAAACCACTTCAATTTCGGACAATAAATACTCTGTTGAAATATTATTTTTATTGTTAAATATACTAAATATATCCTCTTCATATTTATATCCAATTTTTCTATATTCTTTCATTTTCATTTCTAAAATATGCTTACGAATTTTTTCGTTTCGTATTGCTTCATCAATAATCTTTCGTTCACTATGAGAAGAAAGAATTCTATCCATTTCCTTTATTAATTGCTTAGATGTTATAAATGGTTTCTTATTTTTTTTTGCTTGGTTATACTCATAAAGCAAGTACTGACATTGCGGGGAGTATTTAGAATAATTTTCTCTGTAAAACTTTTTGTCTTCTCTAACTGTATGATACTTTAATACAATTATTACTATAATACCAAAAACTGTCATGCCTCCAATCGCTTCTAACATATATCATCTAATTAAAATTGCAACTTACAATCAACGTATTAGCAATATTAAAAAAAATGTGCTTATATTGTTAATACTAAATATATATTTATTGGTTTCTCTAATCACTATCTTTGTAAAAAAGCTTGAAACATGAAATTTAAGGTAGTATCAGATTACAAACCTATGGGCGACCAGCCTGAGGCAATAAGGCAATTGAGCGAGGGAATTAATGCGGGAGAGAAATACCAGACGTTGCTTGGGGTTACCGGATCGGGTAAAACCTTTACTATGGCAAACGTAATTGAAAAAGTACAGAAGCCCACGCTTGTACTGGCACATAACAAAACGCTTGCGGCCCAGCTGTACAGCGAGTTTAAGCAGTTTTTCCCGGAGAATGCCGTGCAATACTTTGTGTCGTACTACGACTACTACCAGCCTGAAGCCTATATACCTGTTACGGGTACTTACATAGAAAAAGACTTATCTATTAACGAGGAGCTGGAGAAAATGCGCCTCAGCACCACCTCTGCCCTGCTCTCGGGCCGGCGCGATGTACTGGTGGTGGCATCGGTGTCGTGCCTTTATGGTATCGGCAACCCTGTAGAGTTCCAGAAAAATGTGGTATCGCTGCACAAGGACCAGGTAATAAGCCGTACCAAACTGCTGCACAAACTGGTACAAAGCCTTTATGCCCGTACTGAGGGTGACTTTACACCCGGCACCTTCCGCATTAAGGGGGATACCGTGGAGGTTTTTCCGAGTTATGGTGATGAGCCTTTCCGTATCCACTTTTTTGGTGATGAGATTGAAGATATTGAGGCTTTTGATAAATCAACCTCAAAAGTCCTGGAAAAATATGACAGGCTGAATATTTACCCTGCCAACATGTTTGTTACCAGTCCTGATGTGCTCAATGGCGCCATTTGGGAAATTCAGCAGGACCTGGTAAAGCAGGTGGACTATTTTAAAGAGATAGGCAAGCACCTCGAGGCTAAACGCCTGGAAGAACGCACCAATTTCGACTTGGAGATGATCCGCGAGCTGGGCTATTGCAGCGGTATTGAGAACTACTCGCGCTACCTGGACCGAAGGCTGCCGGGTACGCGCCCGTTCTGCCTGCTGGATTATTTTCCTAAAGATTACCTAATGGTAATAGATGAAAGCCACGTCACCGTAAGCCAGGTGCATGCCATGTATGGCGGCGACCGCTCCCGTAAAGAGAATCTTGTAGAGTATGGCTTCCGCCTGCCTGCGGCTATGGATAACCGGCCGCTGAAATTTGAGGAGTTTGAGGCGCTGCAAAACCAGGTAGTGTATGTAAGTGCCACACCTGCCGACTATGAGCTTGAGAAGAGCGGTGGTGTTTATGTAGAACAGGTAATACGCCCTACCGGCCTGCTTGACCCTGTTATTGAAGTACGGCCCAGCCTGAACCAGATTGATGATCTTATTGAGGAAATACAGCAGCGCGTGGAGCTTGACGAGCGTGTACTGGTTACTACCCTTACCAAGCGCATGGCCGAAGAGCTGGCCAAATACCTTACCAAGGTGTCAATCCGCTGCCGCTACATCCACAGTGAGGTAGATACGCTGGAGCGCGTAGAAATAATGCAGGACCTCCGCAAGGGTTTGTTCGACGTGCTAATTGGTGTAAACCTGCTCAGGGAGGGGCTCGACCTGCCCGAGGTATCGCTTGTCGCTATCCTGGATGCCGATAAAGAAGGCTTTTTGCGCAGTAACCGCTCGCTGATACAAACAGTGGGGCGTGCGGCACGTAATGTTAACGGCAAGGCTATAATGTATGCCGATAAGATTACCGACAGCATGCAGCGTACTATTGACGAAACCAACTACCGCCGCGAAAAGCAGCATAACTTTAATCAGGCCAATGGTATTGTGCCAACCGCACTGAACAAAAAGATTGACAGCGCGCTTGCCAAAAGTCCCATTACCTCTTTTCATTATGACAACACTCCGAAGATTGCGGCAGAACCTGATACCGCCTATATGAGCAAAGTAGATATTGAAAAGATTATACGGGAAAAGCGCAAGGCCATGGAAAAAGCTGCCAAGGAGCTTGACTTTTTACAGGCTGCTAAGCTGAGGGATGAGATTAAGGTGTTGCAGGAGAAGGTTTAACAGGAAAAACAAAATTGTATATTTGAACAAAGCTTAATCATGACTACAAAGGATACTATTATTAATTTGCTTAGAATGTACAAACCTGAATTCTCGAAGTTTGGGATTAAGCGGGTTGGCCTTTTTGGATCATATGCACGGAACGAGCAGTCGATACAAAGCGATATAGATATTTTAATAGATTTTGAACCCGGAAAAGCTACTTTTGATAACTTAATGGCTTTTCATGATATTATTGACTCGATTTTTGAAAATGAAAAAGTTGAAGTGGTTACAAAAAATAGCCTCAGCCCATATATTGGGCCTAAAATTTTAAAGGAAGTTGTATATGCATAAAGATTCTCTTCAATTTATCAGGCATATACACGATGAATGCAGGTATATCTTGTCAGTTTCAACGGAGTCTTTAACTTATTATGATTTTCTGGATGATGAAACCTTGAAACGTGCAGTTGTGCGAAGCCTGGAAATTATAGGCGAAGCCACAAAAAAACTACCTGACGATTTTAGGCTTAAGTGGAGCAATGTTAACTGGAAGAATATGGCAGGTATGAGAGACAAGCTAATTCATGATTATATAGGAATCGATTATGCTATTGTGTGGGATGTAATTAAAAATAAGATACCGGAACTGCATGCGCAGATGACAGCTATTTTAGAGCTGGAATAGAATAAATATTAAGGCATGAAAAAGCCGCCAAGGAACTTGACTTTTTACAGGCTGCCAAGCTGAGGGATGAGATTAAGGTATTGCAGGAGAAGGTATAGATATACAATGACAAATATAGAGACCATAAAGAAGATGTACGAGCTTTTTGCATCTAAGGACAATAATGCAATAAGAGAGATATTTGACCCTAACATACGCTGGAACCAGATGAAAGGCTTTCCGGGCGGCGGACAACATGTTGGGCCGGATGCTGTTTTTGAAAATGTATTTAACCGCTTCAGGGATAACTGGACAGTGTGGGCCGCTACTATAACACGCTATATAGACAGTGGAGACGGCGTATTTGTTATAGGCTACTACGAAGGCACCTACAAGAACACCGGCAAAACAATGAAGGCTGACTTTGCCTGTGAATATAAAATACTCAACGGTAAAATAATTGAATTTAACCAGTACACTGACACTTTTTTAATTGGTGAGGCTATGGGGCTGATAAGAGAATCTAAGTAAATGTAGCATTTCTATGTATTCATAGTTTTATCTTTTCTATTTGCTTATATATTCAAACATCTACTTATCTATTACAAGCCTAAAGATTAGAAACAGGTTAATTTAATTAATATAATTTCAGCCTTTTGTATATTAACCATATGAATCAAACTACCGAAAAAGGCACCGTACAAGAATTTACCATCAACTCCCCACAGCTTAGCCGGGAAAAACACATTTGGGTGTACCTGCCGTATAACTATAGTAGTTCAGGCAAATTATATCCTGTTGTATATATGCACGACGGGCAGCGGGTTTTTGATCATGCGGAGTCGCCCAAGCGCGACTGGCACGTGGAGGAAAAGCTGAACGACCTGCATTCTGAAGCTATTATTGTGGGCATTGAGCACGGTGGCAGCACGCACCGTATTGATGAGATGACGCCCTACCCTAACGAGAAATACGGAGGTGGCCATGCTGATGATTACCTTGAATTTATCATTAATACCTTAATGCCACACATTGAAGGCAATTACCGCGTTTTAACCGGTAAAGACAATACAACCATCTTTGGAGCATCGGTAGGCGGGCTTATTTCCTTTTATGCCTTGCTGAAGTTTCCCGGTGTGTTCGGCAGTGCGGGGGTGTTTTCGCCATCATTTTGGTTCAGTGAAGAAATATTTACCCTGATCAGGTCCATAAACAAAATTGAAGGCCGCATTTATTTTATGGCAGGCGACCATGAAAGCCGCAATATGGTACCTGATCTTGAAGAAATGGAACAACTGGTACTTGAACGTGTTACCGATAGATCTCAGGTTTACAAAAGAATTGTACATGGCGGGCACCACAACGAGAAGCTTTGGCGAAAAGAATTTAAAAACGCATATATATGGCTCATGGATTAATTATGCTGTGCCCTGAAAAGGGCCAGTAGTATATCCGGGTCTATGAGCCCTGTGGGCGATTTTTGCATTTCAAGCAGCACGCTTTTCATGGCAAAAGGGCTAAGGCCCATGTTAAGGCCCATTTCGCGTATGGCCACCTGTTCATTATCGTGCAAAATCCCGTCCGCATGCATCAGCAATGCCAGCCTGTAAAACTGTAATATGCGCTGGTGTTCTGATTTCACGACAACTTTTTCAGGGGTATCACTAAACAGGCTCTTAAACGCATCGGGCTCCACTTTGAGTTGTGCAGCAACTATAGAAAGAAACTGGTACTCCCGCTCGTGAATCTGCCCGTCAATCTTTGCAAATGCTATCATTTCAGATAACAGGCTTAGCTTTTCTTCGTAAGTACTCATAATTTGCTAATTTTTAACTATATAAATATACCTATTCTCCGGTTAAAATAAAAGCCAAAAATTATACACCTGTAACTATAAGAAACTTATCCGCAGTATGATGTACCAGGATTATATAATATGGGGAAAAAATCCCGGCGAATCTAATCAGATTCTTAGAAAAGCGTTACCAGGTAGTACACAAGCCCGGCAATAATGGCCGAAACCGGTATGGTAAGTATCCACGCCCAAAGCAGGCTTATGGTTACGCCCCAGCGCACTGCCGAAACCCTTTTGGTGATGCCTACACCAATTATTGAACCTGTTATAGTATGCGTAGTAGATACAGGTATACCGAAATGCTCTGAAGTATAAAGCGTTATAGCGCCTGCAGTTTCGGCAGCCACACCCTCCAGCGAGGTAACTTTTGTAATTTTAGAACCCATGGTTTTTACAATTTTCCAGCCACCGCTCATGGTGCCAAGGCCAATCATAAGGAAGCTGGTTATTGGTACCCACTCCCAGTGCGACACAAAATATTTGAACGGGTCTTCGGCTTTTAGATAATTTGGGTCAACCTCAATATTGGTATGGTAATAAATCACGGCCGCGCCTATAATGCCCATAACTTTCTGGGCATCGTTAGCGCCATGGCCAAGGCTGAACAAAGCTGATGAAACCAGCTGAAGCCTTTTAAACCATCTGTCTGCCCTTGCAGGGTTTGCCTTCCTGCAAATATTTAGGATTAAAATTGTCAGGAAATAGGCTACTATCATGCCGATTAGCGGCGCGCAAAATATAAAAAGTACAATCGGTATTACTTTGGCATAATTTACCACCGTGTTCAGGTCAGCGCCGTCAATAGTAAAGGCATGTGCAAGCGCAGCACCCATGAATCCGCCAATTAGCGTATGGGATGATGAAGAGGGTATACCCAGTTTCCAGGTAAGCAGGTTCCAGGTAATTGCGGCAATAAGCCCGGCCAGTATAACTTCAAGGGTGATGAAGTCAACATTTACAGTTTTAGCGATAGTATTACCGATTTTAAATTCGCCAATCCAGTACCTTGAGATAAAATAAGCCGCAAAATTAAAAAATGCTGCCCACAATACCGCCTGGAAAGGCGTAAGTACCTTCGTGGCAACGATTGTGGCTATGGAGTTGGCCGCATCGTGGAAGCCGTTTATATAATCAAAAATAAGCGCTAAAACGATAATAACTATCAGAAGTGTAAACATAGCGGTTGTACGGGGTGTTGAATATTATGAATGCTTTACTGAAATCGACTCCAGTACATTCGCTACTCCTTTACATTTATCGGTGGCAGTTTCAAGCGCTGAAAGTACTTCTTTGTATTTTATAATGTTTTTCGCATCGGTTTCATTCTCAAAAATATCGGCTACAGCCTTGTCAAAAACATTATCTGATTTGTTTTCAAGTTTATATATCCTTTTGCAGGCTTCACCAATACCCTTGAGGTTTTTCATGTCCTTCAGGTCAGCAACAGCTGCCTGTATCAGTTGGCAGGCCTCAAGGTTTATTTCTGTCATTTTCCTTATTGACTTAGTGATTTTATCCACCTGGTAAAGCCGCATCCTGCTTGCGCTACCATACATATAGTCAGCCACATAATCTATTGCGGAAATAAGGGCATGGATATCTTCCCTGTCAAATGGAGTGATGAAGTTCCTGCTGAGCTCCAGGTTTGTTTTGTGTGCCAAATCCTCGATGATGGTTTCTAATTCTTCTACCTTCCTGAAATACTCTTCACGCTCTGATTTTGGGGCATTTACCCCTTCGTGAAGTGTTTCGGCAAGGTTTACAAGATGCTGGGTTGCTTCCTCAAACAAAGGGAAAAACTTTTTGTCCTTAGGCACAAGGAACTGGAAGATGCTGTTTAGTGTCATTTTGACGATTTTAAAGACGCCGCAAAGGTATCTTTACAATGTTAAGAAATTGTTAAGCAATTATAAACAACGGGTTATTAATTTAAAGCAAACCCTTACAACCTGCATATATCAATCGATTTCGTATTTTTGCATCCTGAATTATTTAACTGCAAAAATATACAATAAAACAAGCCATGGATATTAACTTCAACAAAAACGAAGACCATAATAAACTTTTACTGTCCGAAATGAAACGCCGCCTTGCTAAGGTGAAACTTGGTGGTGGCGAAAAAAGAATAGAAAAGCTGCATGCCGAAGGTAAAATGACTGCCCGCGAACGTATTGAGTACCTTCTGGACAGCGGTAGCAAAAGCATTGAAATAGGTGCCTTTGCCGGTGATGGCATGTATGCCGAACACGGCGGCTGCCCCTCTGGCGGCGTGGTGGTAAAAATAGGCTACGTGCGCGGCAGGCAGTGTATAGTAGTAGCCAATGATGCAACTGTTAAGGCCGGTGCATGGTTTCCTATAACAGGTAAAAAAAACTTGCGGGCACAGGAAATAGCCATAGAAAACAGGTTGCCTATTATATACCTTGTTGACAGCGCAGGTGTTTACCTGCCCATGCAGGATGAGATCTTTCCTGATAAGGAACACTTCGGGCGTATATTCCGCAACAATGCCATCATGAGCAGCATGGGCATTACGCAGATTGCAGCCGTTATGGGCAGTTGCGTGGCAGGCGGTGCCTATCTTCCCATTATGAGCGATGAAGCACTGATTGTAGATAAAACGGGGAGTATATTCCTTGCAGGAAGCTACCTGGTAAAAGCCGCCATAGGCGAAACTATTGATAATGAGACACTGGGAGGGGCCACTACCCATTGTGAAATATCGGGAGTGACGGATTATAAGGCCAAGGATGATAAAGACGCGCTTGATACCATTAAGAATATTGTTGACAAGCTGGGCGATTATGATAAGGCAGGGTTCAGCCGTGTTACACCGCAAAAACCTGCGCAGCCGGAAACAGATATTTACGGAATCCTGCCAAAAACACGCAGCGAGCAGTATGATATGATTGAAATCATCAGCCGCCTGGTTGACAACAGCGAATTTGAAGAATATAAAGCCGGTTACGGGCAAACAATCATTACTGGCTATGCGCGTATTGACGGCTGGGCGGTAGGTATTGTGGCCAACCAGCGCAAGGTGGTCAAATCTAAAAAAGGGGAAATGCAGTTTGGCGGTGTTATATATTCTGACAGTGCCGATAAGGCTACACGCTTTATAGCGAACTGCAACCAAAAAAAGATACCGCTGGTGTTCCTGCAGGATGTTACGGGCTTTATGGTGGGTTCAAAGTCGGAGCATGGCGGCATTATAAAAGACGGCGCCAAAATGGTAAATGCCGTAAGTAATTCGGTAGTGCCAAAATTTACGGTTGTCGTGGGTAACTCTTACGGCGCCGGCAATTACGCCATGTGTGGAAAAGCCTATGACCCAAGGCTTATTTTTGCATGGCCAAGCGCTGAACTGGCTGTTATGGGAGGCACACAGGCCGCTAAAGTGCTGCTGCAGATAGAAGCTTCATCACTAAAAGCCAAAGGCGAGGAAATCACGCCTGAAAAAGAAGAAGAATTATTTAATAAGATAAAGGCGCGGTATGATGCCCAGGTGTCGCCATACTATGCGGCATCCCGCCTGTGGACCGATGCCATTATAGACCCGCTTGACACCCGCAAGTGGATATCCATGGGTATTGAGGCTGCTAACCATGCCCCTATTGAAAAAAAGTTTAACCTGGGGGTGATACAGGTATAAATACAGAATTGAATAAATTACAAAGCCCGGATAGATGCCCGGGCTTTTTTTTAACCCCAATTACGCAGTTGAAATTTCTGGAGATGTATCTATTGGATAATCCTAAAGCCTTACAAACCATTTTCTACGTTTTTTTGTGAGTGCTATTTTTAATTTCAGGGTGTTTCCCGTTTTTTCAAAATAGGCGCCAATGGAAAATGCGTGAGTTTTTGCAAGTTTTATATTTATCACAAACCTGGATTCCCTTATCTATCCCTACCATAAATCCTGCCGGTCTATTAAAGTGCTGTATGAGTGGGTAAACTTGGCCGTAATATTCAAATTCTTAAAGAACCAGCTAAAAAAATAACGGGCCAACCTCTGTATTGGTCTTTTGGGTGAACTTGCCAAAATAGCGAATTACATCACTTTTTTTACCGCTAAGCAGTTGGACTTTCAGGCCTAAAATATGCTTTTTTCGCTATTGCGTAATTTGAGATAAACCATTTGTACAAAAAGACCTGACTATTTTAATTTTTTTCCAATATAAAGCTATATAAATGGCCAGTATTAAATTAATCATTAAAATTTCTATTGCTTATAAATATGCCCGACGGTGCGGGGAACTGAGCCCTGACTGTCCACCCCGACAGTGCGAGGGAGGCAATAACCAGCAATTTTTTGTGGAGTATTTAATACTGAATGATAATTACACATAAAAACCGCCTCAACTGTGAGACGGCTTATTTTCCAATTTTAATGTTAATCATGGCATTGCTACCGGGCCCTTCCATTGGGAAAAACCACCTGCAAGGTTGTGAGTTTTTTCAAAACCCAGCCTGCCCATTATGGCACAGGCCTGCCCGCTGCGTACCCCTGCTGCGCAATACACATAATAACTTTTTGATTTATCAAGCGCATCAACAGCATCAATAAAGCCCTGGCCTTTATAAATATCAATATTCAAAGCTCCGGGGATAATCCCCCGGCTAAATTCATCTTCGGTGCGCACATCAAGTATTACAGCATTAGTATCCTGCTGTGCCTTGTCCCACCATTCTTCCTGATGTAAATCCATATATTAATTTTTCTTCAAATATATCAGGCTTTTATAGAACATCCAATGGCTTTGGTTTCTTTTACAGCTACCTCCCTGTTCCTGAGCAATGCGTCAACTGCAGCCTCAACATATTTTTTCTTCACCGCCTTTTTATCCTCATAATTGTCATCTATTGCGCCAATATAGCGTACAACATTACCCTTAGGAGTTTTCTCCAGCACATATACATGCGGGGTTTTTGTTGCGCCATACTGCGGGTAAACCTTTTGCCCTTCATCTAAAAGGTAAGGAAAGGTAAACTTTTTCTCTTTAGCCCTCTCCTGCATTTTAGGATAGCTGTCATCTTTTTGCTTTTCGGGATTATTTGGATTGATAGCCACAACCGGATATCCCTGTTTTTTATATTTTTTATCAAGGTCAATTATCCTGTCTTCATAAGCCTGTGCATAAGGGCAATGGTTGCAGGTAAATATTACAATATAGCCCTTAGCGTCTTTCATATCTTTAAGGGATACCATTTTACCGTCTACATTCTTCAGGCTAAAATCTGCGGCAACATCACCTGGCTTGTAACCTGCCGCTGTATTGGTAACAGTGAAGGCAGCCACAACACCTGCTGCCATAAATAATCCTAAAAATCTGAGTGCTTTTTTCATGATGATTATGGTTTAAATTTGTTTATTTCTTTAGTAAGTTCTTCATACGTAAAAGACTTTTCGTAAAATTTCCTTTTGTCACTATTATATATTATTGTGGCAGGTATGGCGCCGCTCCAAGTTTTGTCAACCCGGCTTATCCAGGTATTAGCATCCGGGTCGCGCAGCAGCACTACCTCATTCTTCATATTTTTTTCTTTTATAAAAGGTAAAAGTTTAGTTTCTACCATTTTTGGCATATCAAGGCTTACCAGCAACACTTTTACTTTGTCATCCTTATGTGCTTGCGAAAGGCGCTCAAAATACGGAAGTTCCTCTACACAGGGTATACACCAGGTAGCCCAAAAATTTACTACATAAGTAGTATCATTCTTTCGGGTAAGGAAATACTCAAATTGCTCAAAATTATAAGCCTTAACAGATACTCCTTCCTTATGATAAACTTTAAGAGGTTTTGGCAAGACTGCTTCAGGTCTTTGAGAGCATGATAAAAGAATAAAAGCTATTATTATACTAGTAGCTATATTATGTAACTTCATTATCATTATTTAAACCTTAAAATTACTTAAAAAACAGCGAAATTTATATGTTAACAAAAATTTAACATAAATATTTGTATCTACAACATTTTTATATTATACATTTGTACATACAAATATTACACGTGCAATTATGCGACTTGAAGAAGCTATTAAATCAAAAACGGAATACACGCTGGAAAAAAAAGTAGTGCTTAATATTATTTTGACTTCCAATATTCTGGGTGATACGTTTAATGAAATTATAAAGCCTTATGATCTGTCTTCAGAACAATTCAATGTACTACGGATACTTAGAGGCCAGAAAGGTAATCCTATAAACATGTGTGATATTCAGGAACGGATGATTGCCCGGACAAGCAATACCACAAGGCTGGTTGACAAACTACTCTTAAAAGGTTTTGTAACCCGCGAAATATGCAGCGATAACAGGCGGAAGATGGAAATAAGGATCACAGATAAAGGACTTGAAATATTGAAGCAGCTTGACCCTGGAGTAGAAGAGCACGAAAGAAAGTTCTCAGGCAACCTCACAGAAGGTGAACTGCTGCAACTGAATACCCTCCTTGAAAAATACAGGAATATAAACAGATAATATAAAAANTTTTCTTTAAAAGGAATCGAAAAAACAGAATTAGAGTTCGGATTAATGGCTTTAGCACACAACTTAAGAAAAAAAATTACAGCTTAAAGGCAATTTTAAACTCATTTTAAAATAGTAAACTTTTGATGAAAGTTTAATCAAATAAAAAACCGTCTCAAAATTTAAGTATTGAGACGGCTTCTTGATTGGTGGCTGTGGTGTTTCTTCTTTAGTGCCAAAACCATATTCAAAGGCTTGTTCGTTCAGAAACTTGATTGCTTCTCTGATTATTTCGCCATAGTGGTAATTGTAAAAAGTAAACTGGATGTTTTCGGTATCGGGGTTGTAGCCTTCTTCAAATGTATCTTTGAAATTTGGCGGTTCATCATTTATGGCAATGTGCAAAGCGTTTGTATAGGAACGATTGCGAAGCAATTGTTCTTCTGTGGTTTCGTACTTCAGATAAAGTGTTTCTAACTCGTCTTTTGTTATTTGCGAATGGGTGAGCAATTCTTCCAACTGAAAACGAACACTGCTTATATACGGCTTTCGTGCTGTTTGTTCTAAGTGAATAAGGTTGCTCAATACTTCTTTCTTCAAATATGATAAGTTGTATTTCCATTGATGATAGGCACTAATAGGAGCATTTTCTAAAGGGTAGTTATATTCTAAATCTTTCAGGAAAATGCGTAAATTATCTTCTGCGATTGTTGGTTTTGATGTTTCACTTGTTCCGGTAAGACCTGCTTTAAAATCATCATAGACTTTTTGAATTGCTTCTTTGAATAAATGAAAGTGATTGGTGTAGTGCTTCCATACGTGGGTGGCATATTTTGAATCATATTCATTTTCCTTGTACTCCATTACATTCGGGTACCAGTAGGTATTGTGATAGTTGAGCAAAAAGGCTTTATGCCTTTTGGGTGGTGTATGGGTTTTGAATTGTTGCAGGGATAAACTTAGGTATCTGTTTATTTCCTGATTGTTTAATGGCCGTATGCGTTCATAAATAGATTTTGAAAACTCATTGAGCAAAGTACCAGAAATGAAGCTATCAAAATAAGTGGGGTCAAATTTGTGTGTTTCCCATAGGTTGTCAATCTTTCGCTTGTAGTCCACTGCTTCTATTGCCAAACGGTTTTCCAATTCTTCTACGATGAAAATTTCTTCATCATTTTTTTGCTCTTGTATGGGGTCGGGGGCTTTTGTAAGTAGGTCGGCTTGCTCTTTTGAAAAGGTGATTTCAGCACCTAAAATTTCTTTGAGTTGGTTGTTCCATTCCGGGTCTTTAATAGATTGGATGCCGTGCTTCTCAAATAGTTCTGCTCGGGTAATGGCTGCCAGGCTTTTTGAAAGCCTTGCAGCTTTGAGGGCTGGGTGTAATTTGTCTAACTCTTTCAACTGCTTTTCCAATGCCATTCCCCTTGACTTTTTTAGGGCTGTTTTAAAGCCTTCTGTCCACCTTTCTATTTGGGTGGTGTTTCTTATGCCATAGGTAGTTTGAACGTCTGTAAAGCGTGGATTTGAAGGGTTAGCGATGTATTCTTCAAAGGTGAAGCCATTGGCTTCATCATCAAACTGCCAAGTGTCTAAAAAATCAACTATGATTTTGGCTCTGATGTATGCTTTGCCATTGTCGCCCATAGGCAAGCTATCAACGAAGTTGAGCAGCTTGTCGATGTGGGCATTGATCTGATTGTCTGAAAGTATTGCCATATAATGCGAAAAAATAATGTTTTTATCCTATGTATTCATCTACTGCCTTGTCTAATTCTTCATTGATGATTTTAGCGTACACCTGTGTAATGCCAATTCCTGAATGGTCCATCAATTTTGAAACGTGCTCAATTCTCATACCGTTGTTTAATGCTCTGGTGGCGAATGTGTGACGGCTGAGGTGGAAGGATAGCGAAAAGGGCAGTTCAAGTGTTTTGCCAAAATTGTTAAGGTGGAAATTACAAAGTGCGTTGTGCCTTTCGGTTTCTCTTGTTCTGAAAAAATTGTCCTTGAAATATTGGTCGCTGTATTCCAAAAGCGGGAAGATGAAATCTTCCGGCTGATTGCTGTCTGTTTTGTACTTGTTCAAAATTTCAATGGCTAAACTGCCGAGCTTGAAACTGTGCTGCCTTCCTGTTTTTCTGATGACTTTTGTAATTCTGTTGTCTGCTGCGTTGAAGTTTTTCCATTGCAGTTCCACCATATCACCGAAACGCAAACCACCACCGTAAACAGAAAATAAGAACATATCTTTACAAACTTGTGCTTTGCCTGTTTGCGGTACTTCTAAAGCTATGAGGGCTTCAAGCTGTTCTTTGCTCAGGTAGTTGCGTTTACCTTTTTCTTTCTTTACTCTGAACTTATCAAAGGGGTATAAAGTAACCGGGATAATATCTTCTCGCTGTGCTTCCTTGAACATTATGGAAAGGATGGTCAAAGAATAGTGAATGGTCGTGTTATTATTGTTTAGGTTCTTCGAGCAGTGGTTCGCATAATCTTTTAGCGTGGTTACATTGATGTCTTCAAAGTAAACTTCTTTTGTACCCATATAGGTTTCAAACTTATTAAGGTACTTTACATAGTTGCGATATGTTGCAGGGGATAGTGTTGTTTTCTGCTTCTCGCATCTTGCATAGCTGTATTCAAAAAAGTTTGTTGCTGCCTTGCCTTTGATGGCTTCTTTTAATTTCTTGGCTGATGGCTGTGATTTCTTCCTTTCCAGGTCAGCAACCTGTCCTTCGGCTTCTGCTACCTTTTGAGCCAATAGTGCATTAATTCGTGCAGAGTTTGAATGATTCTTTTTAACTCTTTGTTTATCTTCGTCCCATTCATTTGGCTGAAGGCGAACACCTAAAGAAATGAATTTTGTTTTGCGGTCTTTGATAAGTCGGAGGTATAAAGGGGCTTCGCCTGTTTTACCTACTTTATCATTACGAAGTATTAATTTGATTGATGCCATATCTAACTATTTACAGGGTTGTGCAATGCGGTGCAACTGAGTACAAAGGTACAACATTGGGTACAACAAATCAAGCTTTTTGGTACATTTTGTTGCACCTAAATGAAATTATAAAGTGGCTTAAATGCTTATTTTACAAGGGTTTTGAAGCAAAGCGAAGAAAAAGGGGGATGATAATTGACAACAGCACCTACCCAAAAGTGGCGGTTCAGTGGATAAATCAAGTTTTATGCTTCAATCAAAGATCGTGCTTGGCTGACACTTTTGTGTCCCGAAATTGCCACCCGCGTGTTGCCGCTTCCGTTGTGCGGAAATCCCTTCGGGACTGGCCCTGACAATCTTTTTCGGGCCATGGTGGCAACATCCTGAACAAATATCCCTACTTTTATCGGAGAATCCGAAATAGCTCATGAAAATATATCCTATCGAAACCGGAAATTTTAAGCTCGATGGCGGCGCCATGTTTGGCGTAGTGCCCAAAACGCTGTGGAACAAGACGAACCCTGCCGACCAAAACAACCTTATAGACCTTGCCGCCCGGTGCCTCCTGATTGAGGACGGCAACCGCCTGATACTGATTGATACCGGCATGGGCAACAAGCAGAGTGAGAAGTTCTTCGGCTATTATTCGCTTTGGGGCAGCCACAATACGGATAAGTCACTGGCGAAGTATGGGTTTCACCGGGATGATATTACGGATGTTTTTATGACACACCTGCATTTTGACCATTGCGGCGGAAGCGTACAGTGGAACAAAGACAGGACCGGCTATGAACCGGCTTTTAAAAACGCACATTACTGGACCAATAAAAACCACTGGGAATGGGCCACCCAACCCAATGCAAGGGAAAAGGCATCATTCCTGCCTGAAAATTTATTCCCGATGCAGGAAAGCGGCCAGCTGAAATTTATTGAACGCCCTGAAGGAGACTTCCTCCAGGAGAGTGAACTGGGTTTCGGGATATTTTTTGCAGACGGCCACACCGAAAAACAGATGATACCACACATAAACTACAATGGCAGCACCATAGTTTTTACAGCCGACCTGCTGCCAACAGCAGGGCATGTGCCGCTGCCGTATGTTATGGGGTATGACACCCGTCCGCTGCTCACACTTGCCGAAAAAGAAAAGTTTATGAATGCTGCTGCCGACAATAACTATTACCTATGGCTGGAACACGACGCGCACAATGAAATTATAACGGTGGAACGCACCGAAAAAGGCATACGCGTAAAAGATATTCTATCCTGTAATGACATCCTAACGTAATGTTAATATTTACACCGGTTGTAACAAAATCAAATACTTTAGACCAATTTTGTGAATAAAGACGAAAAATAATGAAATTAAGAAATGCCTACCTCTATGCTGCCCTTGCACTAGCCCTTGCAGGCTGCAGCTCAACAAAACCTCTTACTTCAGCGCCTGTCACGGCGCCTGCCGCTATAACCGCTAAAAAAGCGCCACTAACGGATAATCAGGAAAAGCGCTGGAGCCACCTCGACCTTGTCAGGGATACCATACCCGGTATGAGCGTGGACAGGGCATACGAACTTTTAAAAGGCAAAAAAGCCGGCAAAATTGTAGTTGGTGTAGTTGATTCGGGAATCGACATCGAACACCCCGACCTACAGGGCGTTATATGGACAAATACCAAAGAAGTGGCCGGCAATGGCATTGATGATGATAATAATGGCTATATAGACGACATTCACGGATGGAACTTCCTCGGTGATGCCGAGCATGAAAATATGGAATTTGTACGCATTCTGAAAAAAGGGGATGATGGCTCCGAAATCTATAAAAAAGCCAAGGCAGAATATGACAAAGAATACCGGGAGGCCATGTCTGAAAAACAAAAGATAGATTTCATCGCTAATATTGATAAAACCTTCCGGGAAAAGACAGGCAAAGAAAATTATACGGTTGAGGATTTAAAAAACCTAAATGTTACCGATCCAAACCAAAACCAGCTTAAGCAAAGTTTCATCCAGATGCTCAGCAACATCCCGAAAGAAGAGTTTGATCAAGAAATAAAGGATGCTAAAGACCATTTTGACAGCCAGCTTAACTATAACCTGAACCTGAAATTTGACGGGAGGAAAATAGTAGGGGACAATCCGGACGACTTTAACAGCCGCGGCTACGGAAATAACAATGTTATTGGCCCTGTTAAAGAAGGTGCCAGGCACGGTACGCACGTGGCCGGGATTATAGCGCAGGTGCGCAGCAACAACCTGGGTGGCGACGGCGTAGCCAGCAACAATGTGCAGATTATGGCCGTACGTGCCGTACCGGATGGCGATGAATATGATAAAGATGTTGCCCTGGCCATACGCTATGCTGTGGACAATGGCGCCAAAGTGATTAACGGAAGCTTTGGCAAATATTTCTCAACCCATAGTGACTGGGTCTATGATGCGATAAAGTATGCCGCAGAAAAAGATGTGCTTATAGTGTGTGCTGCCGGTAATGAGGGCATTGACCTCAACCAGCCGGGCGGCGTGGAACGCTACCCTAACGACAATAAAAGCGGAGGCCCTGAAATCTCAGACACGTTCCTTTCTGTTGGCGCGATAAATTATGACTTAAACCAAAACTTTATCGCAGACTTTTCAAATTATGGCAAAACCGATGTTGACGTCTTCAGCCCGGGGGTACGCATTTATGCTACCACGCCCAATGGCAAGTATGAGTTCCTGCAGGGCACATCAATGGCATCGCCTAATGCTGCGGGCGTTGCAGCCCTCATACGCGCTTATTATCCAAATCTAAAAGCATCGCAGGTAAAACAGATTATTATGGAATCAGGCGTGCCCGTGAACCTTAAAGTTGCCGTAGGCGGCGATGAAGATAACCTGAAGCCCTTTGATGAACTTTCCAGGACCGGAAAAATAGTAAATGCCTATAATGCCCTGCTTATGGCAGAGCAAATGTCGCGCAAAAAATAATTAACCGGCAAAAACGCATATATGGAAGGACCTCAAATCCTTCCATTTTTTTATTTTTATAGCATGAAAACAATGACAATCCTACTGGCAGCCTTCACCTGTATAAGTGTGGCTGCGCAAAAGAACCCTAACCCGGGATACTGGCAGCAGCATGTTGATTACAAAATGGATGTAACCATGGATGTAAAAACCTACCGCTACACCGGTACGCAGCAACTGGTCTACACCAACAATTCACCTGATACACTGAAACGTGTTTTTTACCACCTGTATAACAACGCATTCCAGCCGGGCAGCGAAATGGACATGAGGCTCAGGAGTATTTCGGATCCCGACAAAAGGATGGTAAAGAGTTTTAAAACCGGAAAAAAAACTACCTATGAAAGCCGCATAAGTACCCTGAAACCAAATGAAATTGGGTTTCTGAACATAAAAAACCTCAGGCAGGACGGCAAACCCGCAGGCAATAAAGTATCGGGAACTATCCTGGAAGTCGACCTTCCCGCGCCGCTTTTACCGGGAAAATCAACCACACTCACACTTGATTTTGAAGGGCAGGTGCCGGTGCAGATACGCCGCAGCGGGCGCAACAATGCCGAAGGCGTAGCGCTGTCAATGACACAATGGTATCCTAAAATGGCTGAATATGATTTTGAAGGCTGGCATGCCAACAACTATGTGGCGCGCGAGTTTCACGGCGTATGGGGCAATTTTGATGTTAAAATAACTATCGACAAAGATTATACTATTGGCGGTACAGGATATCTGCAAAACAAAAATGAAATTGGCAAAGGCTATGAAGATGCGGGCGTAACTGTTACCTATCCCAAAAAGGCCAAAACCCTTACCTGGCATTTTGTTGCGCCTATGGTACATGACTTTGCATGGGCTGCCGACGATGACTTTATTCATGATAAGATACCCGGGGCCAATGGTGTTGAGCTGCATTTTCTTTATAAAAATAAACCCGAAAATAGTGACGGGTGGAAAAAATTACAGCCAAAAACGGCAGAAATGCTCGAGTTTTACAATGCCGCCATTGGCCCCTATCCTTACAGGCAGTACTCAGTAATACAAGGCGGGGATGGCGGAATGGAATATGCCATGTGTACCCTGATAACCGGCCGCAAGTTTGAAGGCTTGGTACAGGTAACTGCGCATGAATTTGCCCACTCGTGGTTCCAGCACATCCTGGCCACAAACGAATCCAAACACGGATGGATGGACGAAGGATTTACTTCTTATGCCGAGGCGCTTGCCATTGAGGCCATTATGCCAAAAAATAAAAAAGAGGAAGAGCCAAATCCCTTTATGGATGCTTATGCCAATTACCGCTATATGGTGTCAACAGGTAAGGAACAGCCGCTGAGCACCCACGCCGACAGGTTTGACCAAAACATGTTTTACAGTATTGCTTCCTATAGCAAAGGCGAGATATTCCTCTCACAGCTGGGTTATCTTATAGGGCAGGATAAACTGGCAGAAACTATTAAACGCTACTATGCCGACTATAAGTTTACGCACCCGACGCCCAATGATATTAAGCGTACTGCCGAAAAGATTACCGGCGCCCACCTGGACTGGTACCTTACTGATTGGACCCAAACCACCAATACAATTGATTACAGCCTTACTGTTAAGGAAGAAGGCAACACAACAAAAATAACCCTAAACAGGATTGGCAGGATGCCTATGCCTATTGATATTATTGTAGCCTATACTGACGGCACCCAGGAAAGTTTTTATATTCCGCTGAGCATGATGCACTACAGCAAAGATAATCCTTTCCCGAAATTAAACCGCACTGTTCTTGCAGCATGGGACTGGGGCAATCCTAACTATGAATTTACCATTAATAAACCCAAATC
Organism: Flavobacterium cyanobacteriorum; assembly: GCF_002251835.1. Lineage (GTDB taxonomy): Bacteria > Bacteroidota > Bacteroidia > Flavobacteriales > Flavobacteriaceae > Flavobacterium > Flavobacterium cyanobacteriorum. The sequence continues at coordinate 759 of NZ_NOXV01000276.1, read as the reverse complement.
TGCTATAAGTGTAGTGGTTATTGACCCTACGGAACTCATGGCCGATGTGAACAAAGAAAATAATGCTTACATAGCAGGGACAAAAGAAAAGCAGTAATAAAAAAACCTCCGGCACAAACCGGAGGTTTTTGCAGGGATAAATAGAACAAAACCCTGCTATATATAATTGGCGCTAAAAAGTTAATTAGCTCTTTTAGCCGGTTCTGCTTTCTTCTCAGTAGTTCTTTCTTCTTTCAGGGTAGCTTCGGACTTTTGGGTTGTTGTAGAAGAAGGCTGAGGTGTAGTTGTAGAAGGCTGCGATTGGTTTGCCGGTGTGCGGTCAGCTGGTTTTACCTGGCTTTCCTGTACAGGCTGTTGTGTAGTAGTAGTTGTAGTTGTCTGGCTCTGCGTTTGTGTCGCAGGTTGTTCCTGTGCCAATGCTACCACCCCGGTTAGCATTAAAGCGCTTAAAAATAAGTTTTTCATTAGTGTAATATTTAAAATTATTATGTCTTATACTGATATTTAAGGCAAGTTTAATGCCTGCCTCCCAATTTATGCCCTTTTTAATCCATGATGGTATTTAAAACACTGTTTCACAGGATCTTGTATTTCTATTTGTGGGTTTTTGTTGAGTTAGGGATAAGCAATTATTTATGTGTATAATGTGGAAATCTGTGGAACTTCTTGTAGATATTCCAAGAAATAATTATCCCTTCATTTTCACTTTTTATATATGAAGTGGTTTAAACTTATTTGTTAAATAAAAAAGGGTTGACG
>NZ_NOXV01000267.1 GCF_002251835.1 Flavobacterium cyanobacteriorum | reverse complement strand
AATAAGCTGGAAATTAATTTAATACAATTTTTGTCGTGTACTTAGCCGTTTTTTATTAAAAGCGGAGCCGATGGTTCGCCAATTGGAATTGGAATGAATCTGGCAATCGGAATATTATTCATAAGTTCAATTTTAGCAATTGTCTCTGAAAAGTTCAGAAAAGTAATTTTGAAGTAAAATAGAAATTTTGACGACATAAAAAAATTTGTATATTTTATTGCTTTAATAAGTGGGATTTTGTTTATGGCATTTACATTTGGAAACCTAAATAAATAAAAAACGGACCGCTAACAGGCCATTTGCCCCGGCCAAGCCCCTTCGGGACTGTCTGCAAAATGCAAATCAGTTCGCAAACCGGCTGGGGTGTTGGGCAGAAAAAAACGGCTTACAACAGCAGTAACCGTTACACACCCCTGCAAAAAACAAAATTTTCTAAATATAAATAAGTATAAAAAACAACCTCGTTTAATTTGTCTTAAGCAAATTTTATTTTTTAGGTGTAGGTCAAAATGTAAAATTAAACGGGCTTACAATCGGGTTTGAAGCTGTAAAGTATTGTTTTCACAAAAGCAAAGCACCTCCCCCGCTTCAGGGCAGTAACCTGGGCTAAAATACTTGTTTTTCTTCACAGAACCCCAGGTATTTATTCAGGTTATTCCCAGGTTATTGTATGTTTGAACTGGTTTAGCGCTATGGGGCCTGGAAACGGGGATCAGGATTTTTGGCGCTTCACACCTTTTGCTTCTTTAGCCTATATTCTTTACCCCATTCCGCCATAGACAGCATTATTGGTGACAACGTAAGCCCAAACTCGGTTAATGTGTACTCTACCCTTGGGGGAATTTCCGCATAAATTTTCCTGCTGATAATCCCGTCATCTTCCAGTTCACGAAGTTGTGAAGTAAGCATTGATTGGGTAATGCCTTTAACACTTCGCTTTAATTCTCCAAACCTTGCAGGAGAGGTATGATAAATAGCATTAATTAAAATTGCTTTCCATTTTCCACCTAAAACTTGCATCGTGGCAGTAACCGGGCAAGAATTTTCACCAAAAATAAATTTTTTTTCGTTTTTAATACTTTGATTATCAATATTAGTATTATTTTTCATACTTACACATTTTAAATGCCCTACTTGTATTATTTATTTTAACTCTGAATATTTGCACTACAAAAGTAAAAATTAAATTCAATCAAAATGGAAAAATTATATGAAGCCGAAGTAACCACATTAGCAGGCAGAAACGGTCACGCAAAATCATCGGATGGATTATTAGATCTTGATGTAAGATTCCCAAAAGAAATGGGAGGTGCCGGTGGCGCAACCAACCCGGAGCAACTTTTTGCAGCAGCCTGGTCGGCTTGTTTTGGCACAAGTGTAAGCGTTGCGGCAGGGATTGAAAAAGTTACAATTGGCGAGGTTACTGTAACTGCTAAAATCGGTGTTTTACACGATAGCGGTACTTTTAATCTTGGTGCGCACCTTCTTGTCAAAATAAATGATGTAGGCTACGATACTGCTAAAAAACTGGTAGAAGTTGCCCAATCAATTTGTTCATATTCAAAAGCAACAAAAGGGAATATAAACACCCTGTATGATGTTGTTGTTTAATTAGAAAATAATGCTAATACCATACATTAAACAATAACTTTTTTGTTAACACTTTAAATTTTAATAACCATGGTAACTACTTTAAACTGGTTTGAAATCCCGGCGACAGATTTTGAAAGGGCAAAAACTTTTTATGCAAAAGTGCTGGATGCCCAGATTCATGAAGACCCTAACAGGCAATATGCCTATTTACCCTCTGATCCACAAAAAGGCGGGTTTGGCGGGGCAATTGGCTGCGGCGAAAACTTTGTCCCTTCAATGACGGGCACAACTGTTTATTTAGATGGCGGGAGTGACCTTTCCGTTCCTTTAGGGAGGGTAGAAAGCGCCGGAGGCACTGTCATACTGCCAAAAACTGCTATTGGTAACAATGGCTTTATTGCACTTTTTATTGACACAGAAGGAAACAAGGTAGGGTTCCATTCTATGGGATAATACAGCGTCCTACCATGTCTTTGTGAGATAGCTGATAGAAGTGTTGTCATTTGATATTTCTATCAGCTTTGTGCTATATCCATGAATAAAACATCCAAAAAACAGCATCGACAGACAGAACGCCGGCAACATAGTGTTTTTGCGTCAGGCAGATTGACATCATTAAAAAAGAAAAGCTGAAAAAACCTATTACTAAACAGCACCTGCGTCAGTTAAAAAATAGGAATTTGTAATCAAACGCGTGATTCCCGCCCAAACCTATTTCTTATATTTTCAATGTGCTGTGCCTGAACTGTCAAATCTTCCCCATTTTTAGCAGCTTGTGCCAGTACTCTTATAATCTCTCTTTTGTTTTGATATTCTGCCGGCTGATTGTTGTTTAGTATCCTCTCAACAACATCTAAAATTCTGTCCGATTTTACGAGATACACATTATCAGGTACAAAGCTTACATCTTTTAAAACACAATCGCCATAGAAAACAATAACGGAAAAGTATGGTATATTCTCTTGAGGAAGCTTTTTCCTTAAATCAAAAATATGTTTATCATTCTGCATTATAGGATTATAAAAGCGATATTTTTCTTTTCCATAGGCTAAAACCTGTGTCCACTGGCGTTGATAACCTGTTCCAAAAATCCAGCCATTATACCTTTTTACTTCAAATACAATAAGCCCTACTTTAGTAGCCACAACCAAATCAATTTGGCAATAAGTGCCATTATGTTTTTTTATATATAAATCATGATAAATAGCCCCTGGCGGAATACCTGCTTTTAATAGTTTCAAAACCAGCGCCCTTTCAGTCTTTGTACCCCGATGTAATTGTGTGGCGGTTTTTAATAATTCTCTGTTTTTAACCTCAAAATGTGCATAGATGGCAGTTGCCCCGAAAAGTAAAATGAAAAAGATAACTAAACTATATAGTATTGATTGGTAAAACATCAGGCTTGTATAAAATCAATAGTATTAAGTTTTAAACCTACGCTTCAAACACCATCTCCAGCAACTCCTGCGCTTTTTTAAGGCTCTTTACATTCTCGAAAGTAAGCAGCAGGCGAAGGCCATTCTTGGTTTGTTTTTCCTTCATTTTGCTTAGCGCGGGGACCTGCTGTACAAACTTCAGCACCCTGTGGAAAGCCGCCGACTGGTAATAATCACTTTGCTGGTCGCCCACAAAATAACCCACCATTTTGCCCTGCTTCAGCACCAGCTTTTCAAGCCCCATTTTGGTAGCCAGCCATTTAATGCGCATGCTGGTGAGCAATGCCTGTGCAGGTTTAGGCAGCGGCCCGAAACGGTCTGCCAGCTTTTGCTCATAAGCTGTAAGCGCGGCTTCGTCCTTTATTTCCGCCAGTTCGTTATACAGGTTGAGGCGTTCTGTAATATTGTTTATATACTCATCCGGGAAAAGGAGTTCAAAATCAGTATCTATCTGTATGTCTTTTACGTACTCTTTTTCCGTGTCGCCTTCTACCTCATCATACAGGTCTTTAAACTCATTTTCCTTGAGCTCCTCAATGGCTTCATTCATTATCTTCTGGTACGTATCAAAACCAATTTCATTAATAAATCCGCTTTGCTCGCCGCCTAACAGGTCGCCGGCACCACGAATTTCAAGGTCTTTCATGGCAATGTTAAAGCCGCTGCCCAGTTCGCTGAACTGTTCCAGCGCCTGTATGCGCTTGCGGGCATCTTCGGTCATGGCGCTATAAGGCGGCGCTATAAAATAGCAGAAAGCTTTTTTGTTGCTGCGGCCTACGCGCCCGCGCATCTGGTGCAGGTCGCTAAGCCCGAAGTTATTGGCATTATTGATAAAGATAGTATTGGCATTAGGCACATCAAGCCCGCTTTCAATAATGGTGGTGGCCACAAGTACATCAAACTCCCCGTTCATAAACGCGAGCATCAGCTCCTCAAGCTTCTTGCCTTCCATCTGGCCATGGCCCACACCCACTTTGGCGCCCGGCACAAGGCGCTGAATCATGCCGGCTACTTCCTTAATATTCTCAATCCGGTTATTGATAAAGAACACCTGGCCGCCGCGCTGAATCTCATACGATATGGCATCGCGAATAATTTCTTCATTAAACCCTATTACCTGTGTTTCTATAGGGTAACGGTTAGGCGGTGGGGTGGTTATAACCGAAAGGTCGCGTGCTGCCATCAGTGAAAATTGCAGCGTCCGCGGAATTGGGGTAGCCGTCAGCGTTAATGTATCTACATTTTGGGCTATGGTTTTCAGCTTGTCCTTTACATTTACACCAAATTTCTGCTCTTCATCCACTATCAGCAGCCCCAGGTCTTTGAACTTTACGTTCTTATTCACCAGCTGGTGTGTGCCTATTATAATATCCAGTTTGCCTTCTTCCAGTTGTTTTAAGGTTTCAGCCTTTTGTTTTGCCGTGCGGAAACGGTTAAGGTAGCCAATGCTTACAGGCATATCTTTCAGGCGTTCACTAAACGTGCGGTAATGCTGGTAGGCCAGTATGGTGGTAGGGACTAAAATGGCCACCTGTTTGCCATTATCGGCAGCTTTGAAGGCGGCGCGGATAGCCACTTCGGTTTTGCCAAAGCCCACGTCTCCGCACACCAGCCGATCCATAGGCCTTTCACTTTCCATATCAGCTTTAACGTCGCGTGTGGCCGTTATCTGGTCCGGCGTGTCCTCGTATATAAAGGATGATTCCAGCTCTGCCTGCAGGTAGCTGTCAGGGGCATATTGAAAACCTTTCTCCAGCCTTCGCTTGGCATATAGCTGTATCAGGTTAAACGCAATGTGCTTTACGCGCGCTTTTGTTTTCTGCTTCAGCGCTTTCCAGGCGCTGGACCCAAGTTTGTATATTTTGGGCGGTGCTCCGTCTTTACCGTTGTACTTAGATATTTTATGAAGCGAGTGGATGCTCACGTATACAATATCATTATCGGCATACACAAGTTTTATGGCTTCCTGCGTTTTGCCTTCTACCTGTATTTTTTGCAGCCCGCCAAATTTGCCGATACCATGGTCAATATGCGTTACATAATCACCTACTGAAAGGGAGTTGAGCTCCTTAAGCGTTATGGTTTGTTTTTTTGAATAGCCATTCTTGATGCTGAACTTATGGTAGCGCTCAAATATCTGGTGGTCGGTATAGCAGGCCACCTGCAGCTCTTCATCAATAAAGCCTTCATATAGTGGAAAAACAACCGTTTTATACTGCTTGCGAATGTTCTCGTGGTTGGCCTCGTCAAGGCTCTCAAAAATGTCATGGAAACGTGCGGCCTGCGCCTCATTGGAGCAGAACAGGTAGTTTTTATACCCGTTGCTGTGGTTTTCGCTAAGGTTGTTAAGCAGCAGGTCGAACTGCTTATTGAACGACGGCTGTGGCTGTATATGGAATTCAAATGATTTATTTGTTTTAAATGTTGCCTTGTTACCCAGTTCTACAATGGTAAAATCAAGCGCTTTTTTGAGGAATGTTTGCTGATTAAGGAACAGCTCCTCAGGTGAGGCATGCTTTATGTCTTTAGACAGTTTTTCAAAGGCTTCCGTTGCTTTGCCGTATAATGTATCAAGCTGGCTCAGCAGGTATTCCGTATTCTGGATAAAGAGGACTGTCCGCTCGTTAATATATTCCAGGAAGCTTTCCCTTTTTTCCTGCAGGAATTTATTCTCTACATTGGGTATAACGGTTATCTTTTTCTTTTTTTCGAGGGAAAGCTGCGATGCCACGTCAAACGTACGGATACTGTCAACTTCATTGCCAAAAAATTCAATACGGTAAGGGTTATCGTTGGAGAAGGAGAAAACATCTACAATTCCCCCACGCACAGAGAATTCACCCGGTTCGGTAACAAAGTCAACACGCCTGAACTCATATTCAAAAAGCACCTCATTTATAAAATCTATTGATACCTGGTCGCCTACTGATACCTTAAGCGTGTTCTTTTCAAGCTCTTTGCGCGTCACTACCTTTTCAAACAGCGCTTCGGCATACGATACTATTATGGCCGGCTTCTTCCTGGAGTTGATACGGTTAAGCACTTCAGCACGGAGCAGCACACTGGCATTATCGGTTTCTTCTATCTGGTAAGGCCTGCGGTAAGAACCGGGATAAAAAAGCACATCCTCGCCGCCCACCAGCTGCTCCAGGTCATTAAGGTAATATGCGGCTTCCTCCTTATCTTTAAAAATAAGCAGGAAAGGCAGTTCGCTTTGCATAAAAAGCGGACTTACAGCAAAAGATAGCGATGAGCCAAGAAGGCCTTTTACATGTAGTTTGGCCTCACGCTGCTCCAGTGCCTTTGCTATTTGCAGTATTTTTACTGACTGGTTGTACTTTTCTGTAATTTCCGGTTTCAAGGAGTGGCAGAATTAGTAATCAATCTTTTTTTCTTGGGTACCGGCAGGGGTACAATTTTAGGGTTGTTGCCGGGCTGTGGCGACACATTTTGAGGTGGTGTGGCCTGAAATTTTGGCGAACTACGCTGCAAAGAAGGCGTGGAAGGCTGCCTGTGCCTGTCTGGGTTTGCCATGCGGGTAGTGTCGAGCGCGCGGAGCATTTCTTCTTCACCAAATTCTTTTGGTACTTCACTCAGCCTTATTATTTCGTCCATCTGGTTTTGCACGGCGATAGTTTCACTGGTTATTTCACCTATCAGCGCTGTAACTTTTTTATCGGGTATTACCGCGATGTTCAGGTAAGTATATAATGATTTTATTTTGGTAATAAGGACTCCCAGCCGGCTTTGTACCTGTGGCTTATTAAACATCGTCGGGATATTTTTGCGCAGCTGGTCGGCCTTGTTTACCAGGTTCTTTGTTTTCTGGCGGTAAGCATTAAGCCCTCCCGCAGGCTTTTGCGCCAGTTCGCTTTTAAATTGTTTCCACTCATTCCACCTGTTGATGCCGGCCTCTACTTTTTCAGTAGCGGGAGGAATAGCAAACGTCCAGTTACTGCTGATAACCTTCAGTATAGAGTCGTTCCGTTTTATGGTGCGTTCGGTTTCTGCACGCCTTTGCCTGTCTTCATCCTCACAGGATAAGATGCCGAAAGCCAGGCATAGCAACAGGATCATGTTGAGGTATTTCATCATTTTTATGATTGAAGCGCAAATTTACAAATGTTAGCCAACCTGCGGTAGTTTTTGCCGCTAATATTTTGTCATTCAGGAAAGCAGGAAAGCACGGACCCTTACAATATATTTGAGTGAAACGCACCGTGAAATCACAATATTGCAAAAATGTGTGATGAAGCCCGTAAAAGCAGGTGGAATTGCTATTACGAAAACGTTATCTTTGCAGGGCATAAACACAAGCTATGGGTAATATTTTAATTATTGGCGCCTGCGGGCAGATAGGTACCGAACTTACCAAAAAACTCCGTGAAATTTACGGGACAGATACGGTAATTGCTTCAGACGTGAGGAAGGGAAATCCGGAATTTGTTGCCTCAGGGCCTTTTGAAGTAGTCAATGCCCTTGACTTTAACCAGGTTGAAACAGTAATTGAAAAACATGGGGTAGATGAAGTATATCTTATGGCGGCCCTGCTTTCGGCCACAGCAGAAAAGAACCCTGCTTTTGCGTGGGACCTGAACATGAACTCGCTTTTCCATGTGCTGAACCTTGCCCGGGCAGGAAAGGTTAAAAAGATATTCTGGCCGAGCAGTATTGCTGTTTTCGGGCCTACCACCCCAAAGCAACATACCCCACAGTATACCATAATGGAACCTTCTACGGTATATGGCATTTCTAAGCAATCAGGTGAAAGGTGGTGTGAATATTACCACAACATTTACGGTGTTGATGTCCGCAGCATTCGCTATCCCGGCCTGATAAGCTGGTCTACACCGCCGGGTGGGGGCACTACGGATTATGCTGTTGATATTTACCACAAAGCCCTGAGCGATGGCAAATATACCTGCTTCCTCAGCGAAGATACGCGGCTGCCGATGATGTATATGGATGATGCGATACGCGCTACGGTTGAAATTATGCAGGCGCCTGCAGAAAATATTAAAATACGCTCTTCATACAATCTTTCGGCAATGGATTTTACCCCCAAAGAAATTACGGAGGCTATACAAAAACACATTACCGGTTTCACGATAGATTATGCGCCTGATTTCCGGCAGAAGATTGCCGACAGCTGGCCACAAAGCATTGACGACAGCAGCGCAAGGCAGGACTGGCACTGGAAACACAACTTTGACCTTGATGCCATGACGGCCGATATGCTGGAGCATTTAAAATAAAAGCCGGACACAGTATTACTGTAATCCGGCAGTATACTTAAACAAACAATTTATAACTGTACTTCCTATAGCATATATAGCTATGTCAACTTAAAGAAAAACAGGTATACTTTTAAAAAAAACACTGGATTTATTTTCTGATAATATGCTTAACAAAGCTTTTATCCGCATATTTAATCTGCAATATGTAGTGCCCCTGTGGTAATGAAGCAATAGTAACATGTGATGTATAGCCTTGTAAGAGTAACTGGCCTAAGCTATTGTAAACTGTCCAGGCCGGCTCCTGATCCTGATAGGTAGATATATTCAAAATACCGTTTGAAGGGTTTGGATATACCGTTACCTGATCAGTAAAGGGAACTCTATCAATTGAAGAAAGTGTACCTGTAAACTTCCTTACCCTTAGTCTTCCGTTTATGGGGAAATCTTCTGAATAACTCAGGTATAAATTGTTATTATCTGCAAAAAGGTCAAGGGAAACATCCTGCGGGAATTCCTCAGAACCAATAACACCGGCTGATGCAAATAAATTCCCATCGAGGCTTTGCCACGTCCCTTCATGAAAATTTTGTACAGAAATTTTTACGTCGGGGGTGCTGGTATTATAGTTACAGAATGCTACAGTAGGTTTATTATTGTAAAAAACTAATTTTAATCCTCCGGAGATAGTATTAAAAACATTATTTACGGGATTTCCTACTGCTGTCCAGTTGCCGCCGGTTAATTTTTTGGTGATAAGTACTCTTTGGAATCCATCAGGGCTGTTTATAATATAGCTCACATACGGCGTTTTAATTTCGGGTTCAAATGCTATACTACTGTTTACAAGCGGATTAGATCCATCCGAATTAAGCTGTAAATCTTCTACGGCAGAACCTTCATACTGCCATGTGCCTGAAACTAATTTCATTACATTCAACTTATTAACTCCTGACAGAAATTCCCGAAATGAAAGGTAAGGTGTGTTGTCATTCCACTCGAGTTGGAGATTCCATACCGTGCCCTGCCCAATAGCAGGGTTTCCTACAAACTGCCAGTCAGCTCCGTTAAATGCCATTACCGATGCTTTCCCATTGGAAGAGTTTTGAAAAGCAACATACGGAATATTATTATTAATCCTGATTTTGGTATACTGCACTGCTCCGGAAGAAAATCCCTGGGGGCCTACATATTCCCATGTATTGCCGTTAAACCTCATGACACTAACCTTACTTCCTGCGCTGTTGTCCCTAAATGCTACATATGGTGTTGCCCCGTCCATTGCTAAGGATAAACTCTGTATATTTTGCGGGGAAAAATTTGGACTCCCAACGGTTTCCCAATTAACCCCGTTGAATTTTTTTACGTTTGCCCTGTTAGTTTCAATAAAAGCGGTAAAAACTCCAAATTCGTTGGAAACGATATTGGTTGATGATGAACTTGAAGCGCTTACAAAATCAGCTCCCACATTGGACCACTGTGCATTTACCGTTGTATACAACATTACCAGTCCGCCTACAAATAAGTGTAACGTGTTTTTCATTTTTTTACATTTTTATGCAAAATTATACGGATGGCGCTTTTGCAACCAACGCAAGGGTACTTTTAATAGTCCGAAATTACGTATTCCGGACTCTTATATACCTGTTTCACCGCTTTTCCTGTATTCTGTGGGGGTTTTTCCTTCAATAGATTTGAACGCTGAAAAAAAAAGTGGACCTGGAATTAAAGCCTCCCTCTTCGGCTAAAGCTGTTAGTGTAAACTGGTCTAACCGGTCAGATTTTATAAGTTCCTTTGCTTCTTTGACCCGGAATTCATTTACAAACTGGTTAAAGTTTTTCCTTGCAACCAGATTTATGGATTTGGAAACTTCTTTGTAAGGCATCTGCAAGAGGTCTGCCACCATAAAAAGACTGATTTCCTTGTTGGTGTATATCTTTGTTTTTTCAAAAAAAGCTATTATTTCCCGGTGCTTCTGTTCGTAAGATTCGCCAGGAGGTGCTTCGCCCTGCACATATACTTTCCCGGTTTCTGCTGTATTGTCCGTCTCTGTCCGGCTATCCCCAAGCATGAGGTTCTTCTGGTTGAGCCCGTAAACAGAAGTCCAATACACAATAAATGCAGACGCTACAGATTCATACAGGTAAATATACGAGTCCAGCGATGTGGTAAGAAGCGCTGTAGAAGTAATAAGGTTGAGGCCGTATAGTGTCGCGAAAATAATACAGGTTACATAGAGCCAGTTCAGCCTTTGCTTTTCTACATCGGTATATAACAATGATATTGATTTGCGGCATTTTTTAAGCGCGAGCAACGACAAACCTGTATATAGCAAATTATACACGGGTGGTATATAGACCAGGAAAATGATAATAAACGTGTTGTATTTCCCACTATGGTAAAAGGCGTCGCCAAGGCCGGGGGACAACAGCATGGGAAGAAGCCCTAAAAATTCAACGGCAGCCGGTACAAGGTGCCATAGATCCCTCTTCCTGGCAATACCCAGTATACTTCGTATATAAAGATAAAAAAGCGGAACCACTAAATACGAGAATGTAGTGGGCAGGTATTTCACGTTGTCTTTGAAAATCCACTGCAGGTTTGTGCCAATATATACGAACATAAACAGGCCTAATAGCTTTAATGACCTGTTGTTCTTAACCGCAATAAAGATGCCTGTGTATATTAGTGCCTGGACGGTTGTAACTAATATAATGGTAGTAAAAACTTTTTCCATTATATTACCATTTCAGGTATATCACCTTCTATAATCAATGTACCTTCAGTAGCTTTTTTTATATCTTCGACAGTGACACCGGGGGCACGTTCCAGCAGCCTGAAGCCTTCGGGGACAATTTCAAGTACCGCCAGTTCGGTAACTACTTTTTTTACGCAGCCTACTCCTGTTAAAGGCAAAGTGCAGCGTTTTAAAAGTTTAGACTCACCGGCCTTGTTCACATGCATCATGGCCACAATTATATTCTCAGCCGAAGCTACAAGGTCCATAGCCCCGCCCATTCCCTTTACCATTTTACCGGGAATTTTCCAGTTGGCAATGTCACCATTCTCAGCTACTTCCATAGCGCCAAGGATGGTAAGGTCCACATGCCGGCCCCTAATCATCCCAAAACTGGTTGCCGAATCAAAAAATGAAGCTCCCGGCAGAGTAGTGATGGTTTGCTTGCCGGCATTGATAACATCGGCATCTTCCTCACCTTCAAAAGGGAAAGGCCCCATGCCCAGCACACCGTTCTCACTCTGGAATTCTACGGAAATATCTTCGCGTACATAATTGGCTACCAGGGTTGGGATGCCAATACCCAGGTTCACGAAATAACCGTCTTTAACTTCTTTTGCTATTCTTTTTGCTATATCTTCTTTACCTAACATAATATATCAATTTATCAATGCAGCGATGTATCAATTACTTACCGCAATACATTGGTTTTACTTGTACTAAGGATTTTATAAATAATTGATCCTATTTCATTAATTTTAATTTTCAGGCTTTCGCCAAAGGGATATGATGATGCTTTTTCACAGAGCAAGAGCCAGTATTTTGTTTCTTCAACTTCTTTTGCAGCAACTTTTATTTTATGAATAAAGTCAGCCCGGCTTTCAGCATTTTGAGCTTCATGGAGATTAGCACCAATACTGGTACCTGAACGTAAAAGCTGCCTCGCAATAACATATTGTTTTTTTGACTCTAATAATTCGCAAAATGCTATAATGCTTACAGCAAAATCAATTGACTTAATAATTATTACGTTCTCTCTTTCCACTAATTGTTACATTAGACAATTGTTATATTGCTTAATTACCTTTTCCTGGTTGTACGTTGCTCAATCCTTTTCTCATACTTCTCCCCTTTGAATATCCTTTTTACGAAGATGCCGGGAATGTGTATCTGGTTCGGATCCAGTTGCCCGGCCGGCACGAGTTCTTCTACTTCGGCTATGGTGATTTTGGCCGCGCCCGCCATACAGGAGTTAAAGTTGCGTGCCGTTCCTTTGAAAATAAGGTTGCCGGCTTCATCGCCTTTCCATGCTTTTACAATGGCAAAATCAGCTTTATAAGCTTCCTCAAGTATGTGCATTTTGCCGTTAAACTCGCGCGCCTCCTTGCCTTCGGCTATTTCAGTACCGTAGCCAGCGGGTGTGTAGAACGCGGGGATGCCTGCCTGCGCCGCACGGCATTTCTCGGCGAGGGTCCCCTGTGGTGTAAGTTCCACCTCAAGTTCACCGCTGAGCATCTGGCGCTCAAACTCGGCATTTTCACCCACGTATGAGGATATCATTTTCTTTATTTGTTTTTTCTGAAGGAGAAGGCCCAGCCCAAAATCATCAACACCGGCATTGTTTGATATACAGGTAAGGTTAGTAACGCCTTTCCTTACCAGTTCGGCAATACTGTTTTCCGGGATGCCGCAAAGCCCGAATCCGCCGAGCATTATGGTCATGCCGCCCTCTATGTCGCGTAAAGCTTCCGCAGCGTTTTGTACTTTTTTATTAATCATACAATAAATTTTTGTTTCCGCGTATAAATATATAAAAAAACGCCTGTAATAGAAGGCGTTTTTTTATACCAACAGGATGAAACTACATAAAGGGTTGATATTTGGTTTTCCCTCATCTTTTTATCAGGCTCAACATTAGCCTGTCAAATAGTTTATCAGGCAATATATTTCTTAAAAACAATATAATTTTTGCGCCACCACCCACAGCATACCTGGTTTTTGGCCTCTTTGATGCTACAGCTTTATAAATAGCTTCCGCTACTACTTGTGGCGAAGAGCCTCTTTTGTCGGCCTCAGCCAGCATTTTGACATGTTTCCGGGCCAAGTCCCCGTATGCCGTACCTCCAGAAACCTGCATCAGGTTTTCCCTGGCTATGCCATTCCACTCGGTCAGGATAGCACCGGGCTTTATTATAACCACATCTATTCCAAATTGCTTTAGCTCCATCCTCAAACTGTCACTAAGGCCTTCCACCGCATACTTTGTAGCATGGTACCAGGCCCCGTGAGGTTCACCAAAACTGCCGCCAATTGAGGAGATATTAATGATTTTACCGGATTGCTGTTTCCGCATGGCAGTTGATTTCTACCACATCTTCGCCGGTGTAGGAGTGGGGATTGCGGTAGAGTGCCACCAAGACTTGATCGATAACTTTGCCGTGGTCGATGAGCGTGCCGAGATGAAGGGTGTGCGACTTTTGAGCGCTTAGTTTTTTTCCTTTGATGGAGACAAACACGGCTTCGGCTTGCGCTATAGCTTGGGGACCCGACAAACGAATAATCGCGACTGCACCGGCTCCAGCGGGTGTAGCTAACGCGACAATAGTATCAACATGCATGAGGTAAACGTTTTGGGGCAAAGATACCAATTTCTGAAACGTAAAGCGGGGCGTTATTGCAGCCTTCTTCAGTAAAAGAATGCCATGATCTCAGGGGCTGTCTCGGGAAAATATTTTTTTAAGGTAGGTAGGCCTTCAACTGGGAATTTGTATTTTTACCCGAAATAGCCTTTATGAACGTTATTGCAGTGATTCCAGCGCGCTATGCATCGACGCGATTTCCTGCCAAATTGGTGCAGGATTTGTGTGGTAAACCCGTTATTGTGCGCACCTATGAAGCGGCATTACAAACCCAACTTTTTGATGAAGTTTTTGTGGTAACCGACGCCGATGAAATTGAAGCCGCGATAAAAGCCCACGGGGGTAAAGTAATTCGAAGTCAACGGAACCATGAAAGTGGAAGTGATCGAATTGCTGAAGCGGTAGCCGATTTGAAAGCCGATATCGTGGTGAATGTACAAGGCGACGAACCCTTTATAGCACGGGAACCTTTGGAGGCCTTGTTGCAAGCATTTTGTGAGGATGTTGACCAACGGATAGATTTGGGATCTTTAATGGTTGCCATAACCGATACCAAGGAAATTGAAAATCCAAATGTCGTAAAGGTAGTCACCGACCGAATGGGGTATGCGTTGTATTTTTCCCGATCGGTAATTCCGTACCCTAGGGAGCGTGCCGAAGGACTAAGGTACATGCGTCATATTGGGGTGTATGCCTTTCGCAAACAAGCGTTATTGGATTTTGCGCAATGGCCGATGCAACCGTTGGAAGCTACCGAAAAATTGGAACAGTTACGGTATTTGGAATTTGGGAAGCGTATAAAAATGGTCGAAACCTCGCATGTAGGTATTGGTATTGATACGCCTGAAGATTTGGAGCAAGCGCGGGTTATGTATTTGCGAAAATAAGATATTTAAACGATGACAAATTTATGAAGCAAGATTGGATTATTTCAGGTTATGAAATGGTTGCTAAACATGGTTTTAATGGGATGAAAATTGAACCATTAGCAAGAATTACTAATAAAAGTAAATCCTCTTTTTATTATCATTTTGCTGATTTGGAAATTTTTTATGATGAATTGTTAGATTTTCATTTGGAGTCTGTTAAAGTTTTGGCGTTTAAAGAAAGTCAAATAAATAAAATTGATCCCGATTTGATTGAAATTTTAATTGAGCATAAATTGGATGTATTGTTTAACCAGCAACTTCGTTTTAATAACCAAAATGAAAATTTTCAAAATGTTTTAAAAACATCAAATGCATTAGTAGGTGAAGCTTTCTTAAAAGTTTGGGCGGAAGATTTGAAATTCAATTTAAATAATAAGCAATTACAAAACCTATTTTTACTTTCTCTTGATAATTTTTTTCTACTCATCAATGACAGCAATTATACTTATGAATGGTTGTCAAATTATTTTGAAAGTTTGAAAAAAACAATACTTCAAATTGTAGTTTCAAACACTGTACGGTAACGTCTACAATAAATTTCTTTTGTATACTATTTTTGATTTAAACTAGTTTATTTTTTACTAGTCCTACTTGATGTTAAAGATTTATTTTTCTGAGACTTAAATTGGAATAAGAATAACGAAGTATTAATTGTAAAGGAATTTATAATGAAGAGATGTTATATTTTATACATTATTTTATTGTTTAACTTAAACGTTAAATCTCAAACTATTTCAGTCACCACTAGTGCTCAAACAAGGGTTCCTCCAAAGGTTGGTTATATGTTGAATTATCTTACCAAACCAGAATGGACAAATCAAAGTTTTCTGGATAGTGTTAGAAAATTGAATCCATCTTTGATTCGATATCCTGGTGGTACTGAATCTCAATATTTTGATTGGCAGACAGGAAGAAGTATTCCTTCAAGTAATTGGACAAATGGTTCACTTTTCAATCATAGTTACATTGGAATAGTTCCACACGTTTCACATACACTGAATGATTTACTCTATTTTTATCAAATTACTAATGTTAAACCAGTTTTTTGTTTAAATCTATTGACCAAAACCTTAAGTAATCAAATAGAAATGTTACAAACGGCTAATTCAATGGGTATCCCTGTTGAGTATATAGAGTTAGGAAATGAACTTTACTTTGAAGACCAAGATTTTATAAATAAATATCCCAATCCAATTGATTATGTTCTCGATATGAAAGATAATTGGATTCCACAACTTACAGCTCTTTTTCCAAATGCAAATATTGCTGTAATTGGGAGTTATGACGGACTTGTTGACCTAAATGGGAATATAGTACCTTCGCGTATTTCCAATTGGAATAGTACTCTCTATGCACAAAATTTAACGGCGAATGCAATCACGTTTCATTATTATATTCCACCAAACACAACCTTGTTGAGTAATCCAAATGCCTCTCAAGCATTAGCCGCTCCTTTTAAACATTGGCCCACTTTACAAAATAACACTCTTAATGGAGTGACTAATGGAATGGAATGTTGGATAACAGAATACAATTTAAATGATGGGAATCAAACGAATTATGCCATTGCATCTAGCTGGATTCATGGTTTATACACAGCTTCTTTATTTTCATTAATGCTTGAAGATGAAAAAATAAAAATGTTGTTGAATCACCAAATTGCAGGATCTCCAGCTTTTGCTTCCTTGGCAAGTTATACTACTTTTGGAGATACAATTAGTAATCGACTTACAGCTGAGGGGAATGCAATGCGTATTCTTCATAAAGCAATTAAAGGAAAAGCAAGCGCAAAAAAACTTCAATTTTCTTTAAATCCATTGATAACTATTCAAACTACTAATTACCCTTCTTTACTAGGCTGGTTTTTTGAAAACACTCAGGAAAAAGCACTTTATGTATTAAACTTATCAAATACAAGTTTCACTTTAGATGTCAGTGCAAATATTGTTGGAAATTACGAGTTTGAAATAATAAACACCACTAATCCACTACTGAAGAATATTACATCTTTGAATTTAAATATAAACAAGGGAATAAATAATGGGAATATTTCAATCCCTCCCTTTTCATTACTATATATCACTGATTTAGTTACTCTAGATGTTACAAATAATACTGAGGAAAATTCTTTTATAATTTTTCCTAATCCTGCTAATGATGTGTTGACAATAAAAAATAAATCTTCCAAAATCAAATTAAAGGAGATACAAGTTTTGGATATTTTAGGACGACTAATAATTTCTAAGGAAGTGTCTGGATTGGATGAAGAAATGAAATTACATTTGGAATTTCTTGGGAAACAACCTTTACTTTTAAAATTAATTCAAAGTTCTGGTAACGTTGAAATTCACAAAATACTTAAGCAATGATAACATAATAGGTGATTAACTGTCTTGAATTAATTTTCGAAGTGTAAAACATTACTTTGTCTTTTCAAATTAATGCTGCCACGAAATTCTAGAAACCTCGCATGTAGGCATTGGTATTGATACACCTGAAGATTTGGAGCAAGCGCGGGTTATGTATTTGCGANTAGCAAATTCAATAACATTTGAAAGCTTGATCAATATTAAAAATAGAATTGTTGCTAAAGCAAACCCAAAATATTTCAGGTAGTTATTTTTCATTTTAAACAGGGTTTATTTTGTTTTCTTATATCACATTAAACAACTTTATGGTCTTTACAATGCCCGCTAACGTTTTCGGGCTTGGCGAAGGTGGCGATTATTACCACAAATGTTCATACGAAGCTAGAATGTTCAAATTTACGAAAAACTGTCATAAGAAGCACTGTGCCGCCACTTTTGCCAAACCCGTGTTATGTGTAGTGGTTCTTTTCGGTCGAAGGTTTGCCGTGTCAAGTTTGCAGTGTCCCCGAGCGTTGGCTTGCAAGCTTTTTTTTTAGACTTGATTTGTGTGACGGTAAAAAACAAAATGTGCTTGCAAAAGGGTGGATAAATTATTTTCTGAAATAGTTCGTTGCATTTTCAAGGAACTAAAATAGCTTCAAGCAAAACGCAATCACATCGTCAGGACTTTCAATGGGGCTGGCATGTCCACCATTTACAATTGTTGTTTTTATTGGATCAGGAATTGGCACATAGTCATCTTTGCCTTTTAATGCCAATGCATTTACTTTGAGGCTTTTTATTAGCTCTGTTGCATCGTCTGCTCCAGTTACAACATACTTATCAATGCGTCTAATATCAGCGTTTGAGAGTTTGGACATAGAGGCTTTTAAAAAATCCAATAGCTCGGGATGTTGCTTTACAGATTCTTTACCAAAGAGTGCCACCTTTCCCGTAACATTCATATAAAAATTCTTGAATATCAACATGGAATGCTGCATGTTAAACATCATTTTCTGGGCTTTGGGCATTTCTTTAAAGGGCATATTGCAAAAGCCAATTGATTGAAATCTTTCTGGGTGTTTTGATGCTGCCCTCAAAATAGTCATACTGCCCCATGAGTGTCCCACCGCAATTACTTTGTTCACGTGTAAGCTATCTAATATTGTAATCAGCATATCAGCACAATCACTAAGAGTCCAAATCTTTTTAATATTCTTATTGCTTTCTCCATGCAATGGCATGTCAACGGTTATAACCGTTCTGTCGTTTATGGCTTCTGTCTGTTTATCCCAAAGATGATGGTCAAAATATACACCGTGCAAAAAAATAGCTGGAGTATTTTCTGATGAATTTACTTTGATGTGAACAGCAATATCCCCAATGCCTGTTGAAATAGTTTTGCTTTGTGCGGATGTAATCATAATGGAATGAATTGAGGTGATTAGTAAAATTAAATATGCTTTCATGTTAATTGCTTACGGATGGGGCTTGTCTTAAAAAGGTGTCATCGGTAATTTGTTTTACCATAAAACTGGCAACATCTTTATTGGTAATGCTCATTTTTAAACATTCGCCATCTAACGAAGTGGAGATTGTTTTTTTTGCTGGCTTATCAGTAATGTTGGGAAAACGGAGAATAATCCATTGCAAACTGCTTTGCATAATAATGGGCTCCATTCGATTTTTATCATCAATAATTACCTGCAACCATTTCATAAAATAGGGTAAAATGAATTTCGTAAATAGTTTGGGTTGAAAAGCCACACTATTTCCTGCTCCAATATTGCTCATGGCTATTAGTCTTGGCACTTTTTGTTTTTCCATTTCTTCTACAATTATTTTAGTGGCATCAGAAATAAATGTGGTAGGCTTTCCATCTCCTTTACCACCAACGCCCAAACTATTAATAACAACATCCTGATTGGTCAAGGCTTTAGCCACATCCGTTGCATTCAGCACATTGCCTTGTAGGATTGTAAGGTTTGGATGCTGAATAGTTATAGCGGAAATATTCCTCACCAAAATGGTTACTTTATGATTTTGAGCAAGGACTTCATGCAAAATATCTTTTCCTGAAAAACCCGTTGCCCCAAAGATTGCTATGTTCATTCGTTTTACTTTTTAGTTTTTAATAACCCCAACTGTCCTGCGTGATACATCATGTGTAATAATCGGCTGAATACAATCATCAGGTTATTTCTTGTGGTGTCTTTCTCAAAATCTTCTTCACTAACCGATGTATGCTTTTGTAGCCATTTTTCATTTGATACATTGGCAATAATGGCATTTATTCTCTCATTGGTTTCGTTCCATGTAGTTCTTAACTCATTTGTGTCGGGTTGTTTTCCATTTGCAAGTTGTTCGGCTAATGCTTCGTGTTTTGGTTCGCCAAAGCCTGTAACTTTCAAAATGTTTTCGTTTACAATAATCAGGTGTGTGAGAATCCACACACCTGTATTTCGGTCATTCGCTACTTGTTTTTTTAACTGCTCGTTTGTTAGTTCATCAACGGTTGCCGATAGACGTTGAATAGCCAATTGCCATTGACTCAGTATCATTTTGATTGTAATTTCCATGTTGTTGATTATTTATTGGTTTTGAAAGGCGGCCATTGCTTCATTTAATTGCTGCGTAGCTTTAGCTGAAGCTTCGTTTATTTGATGAACCAATGAGTTGTGAGGCTCTGCACTTACCACCGTTCTTAGTGGTCTTTCGCTTTTTGGGGTTTCAATTAATTGCAAAAGGTTTTCTGCCACAAGGCTCACAGGTGGCATCATTGATAAAATGGCTTCGTAACCTGCTGCCATTTGTTGGGGCATGTTTGCCAATTCGCCAAATTCACTCAAACGTTTTTCATCGGTGTTGAAAAACATATTTTTTGCAAAACCTGTATTGAAAAAACCGGGTTGAACTATAATGGATTGTATTCCAAACTGACTGGTTTCCATGTTCAGACTTTCGGCATAACCATCAATGGCAAACTTACTTGCATTGTAACCACTCATAAAAATGGTAGGCAGCTTTGCCAAGATGCTTGAAATATGAATAATTAAGCCATCTTGTTTTTTTCGCATGTATGGTAATACTGCTTTATTCAAATCAACCACACCGAAGAAATTAACATCAAACATTTGTCGTATTTGCTCTGTGGTAAATCCTTCTGTCCAACCAAAACCACCATAACCAGCGTTGTTAACTAATATGTCTATTGTGCCTGTTTTTGATACTACATATTCAACGGCTTTATCAATTGAGGAAGTATTGGTAACATCCAATTCAATTACCTCCAATTGTAAATTTTCTTTTGCAGCTATGTCTTGCAATTCATCAGTAAAGGTTCTGTTTTTACTATCTTTATTTCTAAGGCTTGCAAAAACCTGATAGCCATTTCGGGCTAATAACAGGGCTGTTTCTTTGCCAAAGCCACTGCTTGCACCTGTAATTAAAATGTTCTTTTTCATTGTTAATTTTTTTAAGATTGATAAAAGTTGAATACTAACTTGTCAAAGCCCAATTGACCTTGAATTTCCTCTGATACTTTATTCAGCGGATGAAGCATTTCGGCAACATTTGCCTTTGGGTATCTCACTTTTCGGCTACCAAAAGGAGCATTGATTAACTCTTCCATGATAGTTACAATTTCCATTGGGTCTGGCTGCTCAGTTAAACTGGAAGCGTAAGCTTGCATCATTTTATAGGGAGCTTCGGCATACGAGCCATAACTTTCTAATACATTTTTGTCGTCAGGAAATTGAATAGCAGCATTAAACCCTGTTGTTCCGTAACCACCTGGCTCAATAGCAACGCTATCAATGTCAAAAGGGGCAAGTTCTAATCTTAAACTTTCTGTTAACGCCTCTACAGCATGTTTACTGGCTGCGTAAATGCCACCAAATGGAAATACTAACCTGCCTACACCACTTGAAAGATTAATGATTAGTCCTGATTTCTGTTTTCTCATTATTGGAAGAACAGCCTTGTTCATTCGCAAAATCCCAAACACATTTACATCAAACATTTGTTGTGCAGATGAAATAGTAAATGCTTCCTGTAAACCAATATTTCCATAACCTGCGTTGTTAATCAATACATCAATGGTTGGTGCTTTTGCAGTAATTTCGTCCATTGCTTTTTGAATGGATGTTTCACTAGTTACATCTAAATCAACTACGTAGATTTTTAAATTATTCTTCTCTCCATAAGCCTTAATTTCTTCGGCAACTTCTTTGTTTTTACCTTGAGTGTTTCTCAATGTAGCAAAAACGGTATGACCTTGTTTTGCTAAATGTTCTGCCGCCAGTTTACCAAAACCGCTGCTGCATCCTGTTATTAAAATTGTCTTTTTCATTTGAATTGTTTTTTTGTGAAATAGATTGGGGTCCAAGATTAATTTAAGTTTCTTTTTCGCAAATACAGGTAGCCTGCAACAGCTGCCAAGCCACCCCTGATGCTGTCAAAAACTAAAAAATCGCTGGTATGTATGAGAAAGAGTGCAAAGAAGCCCAAAGCAAATGGATAGAGCGAAAGCATAATACCAAGAATAATGCCTGGCTTGCTTTCTTTAGTGGTAAGGTAAATTGCATATATAAGTAACACGAAACTCATCAGCAATGATGTGCCGAAAAACATGGATTGGTTGAATTCAATTTGTGTCAATTGTTGTACGTTATTAAACTTTGCAACAAAAGCGTTTGTGTTGAATGTAAGTTGCACGCCAAAAAATCCTTGAATAGCTGCGTTTAAACTTAGTAGTGAGATAAATGCCTTTTTCATGTTATTTATTATTTTGATTGTTGTTCTACAATAGGTGTGTTTTGTTGAGTAACTAAAACCCAGTTACTACCTTTTTTATGATAGATTGCAGTTGTTCTTTCTTTACCCTCCATCGGGTTTGTCCCAAAAGTTAATTTGAAGTTTTGTTGAGCCGTTACAATAGCGATATTGTCAAGGATTGTAACTTTTTCATCAGCAATGGTTAGCTCAATCATTTTTAAACTTCCACTGCTTAGCAGATTTAGAAAAAATTCTCTGCTCCAAACTTGCCCGATAGCATTTGTCAGAAAGTAGTCGGAAGAATAAATTTTCTTTAATTCATCCAGATTGCCTGAAACGAGATTTTCATTTAGCTTTTTGTGGGTTGATAAAACCGCTTGTTCTGTTGAGCTTTTTTTCGTTTGCTCAACTTTGGGTTGCTCACTTGATTTTTGAGCTTGTAAATTGTTAGTCACTGCTAACATAAGTGCCAAGGCTGTTGCCGTAATCAATTTTCTTTTCATTTTGTGTGTATTTTAATATTACACTGCAAAGATGAATCGAAGAATGAAGGCTTACCTGTAACAAATGTTACAAACTTACTGATGGGCTATTTTTTTTCTGATACGGCTAAGTGATGGTCGTTCAATACCTAGGTAAGTGGAAAGGTGGGAAAGTGAAACCCTATTGTGTAAGTCTGGGTGTTGCTTAACAAAATTAAGATAGCGCAGTTCCGCATTCTCAAATAAAAAACTTTCAATACGTTGTTGTTGGCTCTTTAAAATTTCTTCGGCTATTAATCTTCCGTATTTTTCTAAGGCAGGAAATTTTGAAAAAGCCTCTTGCATGTGTTGATATGAAATATTCACTATTTCGCAAGGCTCAATACATTGAAAATAATACCTGCTTGGCTTTTGACTGATAAAGGAAACGTAGTTTGTAGCAAAGTCATTTTCTTTTACAAAGCGAATAGTAATTTCGTTGCCATTGTCGTCAATGTAAAAAGCTCTTAACAAGCCACTAAAAACAAAACCAACATTTTTCTGGGTAATATTTGCCTGAATGTAAAAGTGCTTGTCGGCAAGTGTTGTAATTGTCAGCCCGCTTTCCAAAAAGCTCAAAGAATTACTGTCTGCCTGTGGGCAAAGATGTTTTACTGTTTTTAAATATGTTTGAATTGCTTCTGTCAATTGTTTGCTCCTAAATAATGGTTTACAAATTTAATGTAAAATATGTTGGTTGATACTTTGGCTCTATGGTCATTTGTCATGGGTGGTGGGTGGGCTTTGGGTGCGGTTGGGCAAAATTAAATGTGCTGCAAATTGTGTCAGCTTGTGGGAGGCGTTGCACCTCTTTTGATTTTGCCAAAGCGTTGGCTTGTCCGTTCATTCGTCTGTCTGTTTAATATTTGCAGGGTCGTCATTCGGGTGACCGCTAACGGTTTGCGGATTGGCGATAGGCGGGGCTTTTTAGCACTACACTTTCACTGAAGAACCGCACTTCAATTATACGAAAAAATTGTCCTACGAAGAACTGCACCCCCGTTTTCGCCAAACCGCTGTTATAGCCAGCCTTTCTTTCAATTCAGGTTAAACAAGTTTGAAATTCTGTCGTCCGTAAGCAAGTTAGTAAAAAGTTTTTTATGATGTTCTTTTTCCTGAAACGGATGGTTTCTGAAAAGGTCAGCATATTCAATTTCTGTCAGGTCGCAAAGGTCTTCTGCTTTTTTTGGGGCTTCTTCCTTTATCTTTTTTAGGTATGAAGTGTTGTACTTCATTTTGTCTTTATCAACCCAACCTGCTTTAATGAATGATTTTGTTTTTCGGTCGCAACGACAAGGATTTGAAGTGTTGATTAAGCCACATTTGTTATTCATAAAATTATAAAGGTCTCTTCTTGCTCTTGAAAGTCTTTGACGAAAATTGTCTTTGGTAATGTCCAACATTTGTGAGCCTATTGTATGGTCAATACCAAATATTTCTCCTAAAACGTAAACCAAGCGTTGTTCTCTATCCAAACACAGTAACATTCCGCTCATACAACTGATGTTGGCTTCTTGTATCAATTCTTTCATCTCTGCTTTTTCCAAATCGGAAAGGTCTGTATCTGGCATTTGTCCAAGTTCACTGCCATATTGGTCAAAAGAAATAATGTAATCTTCTAACCAAACCTTTTTCATTTTCAGAAAGTGATTGAAAGTAATGCGGTATAACCAAGTTCTGAAATTGCTTTCGCCTTTAAATTGAGCAAGATTAGTAATGACTTTTATCAACACTTCTTGTGTTACATCTTCTGCATCAAATGGGCTCAATGTCATCTTTAAAGCCACATTGTAAATGTAATGTTGGTGCTTTTTTATCAATGTTTCTAAGGCGATTTTTGAACCTTCCCTTGCTTGTGCAATCAGTTCATTGTCGTCTTTGTCTTGATATTTGGTTTGAAATGGATTACTCATTTTTTCTTTGCGAATTTTACTAATACGTTTTGGTAAGAAATATCAAAAAGATGTTTCAAAAAATCTAAGTTTTCACTGTCTGGATTATTGATACAAACCCAACCTAACCAAGCATAAATAGGGTGTGGCATCAACATACCCGTTGTGGTGAAATCAAAATCAAGTTCTACTATCTCGCCTTTTGCTGGTCGTTTAGGAATTTCACCAAATAGTTTTTGGTATTGCTTTTTTTCAACACCAAGACTTAAACGATAAATTCCTTCTCTGTCTAAATTGGAAGTCTTGTCATTGGGTCCGTCACTTTCTTTGATTGTAGCAAAGTATATTCCCTTTGGCAGGGAACCATCAGGATTATAAAAGAAACTTCGCTCACGATAAGCATCTGTTACGATTACGCCCTGATAGTTGCCTAAAATCCATTGCTCTAATTGCTTTGCGTTCATTCTTCAATGATGACTGGGGTTGTAAGGTTCATTTTAACAGAGTTGAAATCAATTTTCTCCATAAAAGGAAGAACCAATTCTGATGTTTCCGAAAGTTTCATTGTTTTCTCTGCACTTTCTTGGTCTTTCCAAAAAACTACGTCAGTCCAAGTGCTGTCTTCTGAAACAGTCAAAGTCCTTTTTATAAACCCGTTTTGCTTCTCTAAAAAGTCCTTTTGCATTGAACGTGCAGATATTTCAAAGTCTTTTCTCGTAACCCCTTGATTGAGTTTAAATGTGGTGATTTCCACCATTCCTGCCGTTTGTTGTTCCATTGTCATTTCCTTTTTGTTTTGAGTTGATGAGTTGCAAGACAGCATAAAAGCCGTTGCAAGTCCGATTAAAATAAATCTGTTCATACTGTCTGTTTTAATGTTTGACAGTTAGATACTCAAAGTTTCAAGGTGTGACAGTTGTCGTGTCGTTTTTTAAGGTTGGCTATAACGGTTTGCGGCTTTGCGAAGAAGCGGATTTCGGAGCACAAAACTGTCAAACTGCACTGAACTTGAATAGAAGCA
>NZ_NOXV01000283.1 GCF_002251835.1 Flavobacterium cyanobacteriorum | reverse complement strand
GTGAATTGCTTTCAAAATTGTACCTTTAAGGGATTATTCACAGGTGTACAAGAACTGTGTTTGCAAAGCCTTNAAGGGATTATTCACAGGTTATTGCTGTTGGTGTCTACTTTATGTTTAGTTGTGAATTGCTTTCAAAATTGTACCTTTAAGGGATTATTCACAGGATCTTCTTGTCATACTCATACAGCATGACAGTTGTGAATTGCTTTCAAAATTGTACCTTTAAGGGATTATTCACAGGTGTACAAGAACTGTGTTTGCAAAGCCTTCAGTTGTGAATTGCTTTCAAAATTGTACCTTTAAGGGATTATTCACAGGCACACCGAAACTCACAGGATCCGCACCCACGTTGTGAATTGCTTTCAAAATTGTACCTTTAAGGGATTATTCACAGGCCGTTAAAATCTCCCATGCCTTTCTTTGTGTTGTGAATTGCTTTCAAAATTGTACCTTTAAGGGATTATTCACAGGAAAACCCCTTCAGCGATGTCAAGGTCGCTGTTGTGAATTGCTTTCAAAATTGTACCTTTAAGGGATTATTCACA
>NZ_NOXV01000256.1 GCF_002251835.1 Flavobacterium cyanobacteriorum | reverse complement strand
GTGGAAGTGACACCCGGGTCCAGCCGCTTTTGTAAAATTTACCTCAACGAAAATAACAGGAAGCGATATAAAATTGTTTAAGCAAAATTTTAGATTATAAAGGATAAAATTCAAGAAGCTGCGCTATAGTATGGTTCATTAATTACTAATTTTACCTTACTAAAAAAATGTTAATTTTTTCTTAATAAAACAATTGTAATGTCTTACCTGTTTAATTTTGTTATTAATGATTTTAAATATAAGCAGAAAAGCACCAAGGGTTTATATTCTTTATTATTATGAAATTGAAATGTATCCTGTTTTATTTTATCCTTACAATTTGCTTAATAAGCACATCTTCTCTCCACGCGCAACTCACTAACGCTGAAAAGAATGAATTATTCTATAAGGTTGATAAGGCCATAGGTAACCTGCAAACCGTAGTGTATAAATTGAACTATAATACAAAATTTTTTGCCAGGAGGGATACTATTTTTGAAACGGCAATCTGCTCTTTGCGTATAGCACCCAAAGACAAATTAAAAGCCTATAATATTGTAGATTTTGAATATAAAGATGCAGCTATGCATACCTTTGGCCACCGAAAATATGATGGCAATAAAGCGTTGTGGATTACTTATTTTAATCTTGATTCCCTCCATAAAGCTATAAATCCGGAAATATTTACAAAAAAAAGGCAGGTCAGGGCAGTGGTTGAAAATTACCAAAATTCTCTGCTTGAAGAATACCTTTTTACCAAAAATCCCATGGGCAGCCATGATATTATGTCCGGTTTAATACCCGTAACAGAGGAAACACTGCATGGCACACCGGTATATGTAATACATATAAAATATGTGGACACGGCAGACTACAAGGATAATGTTGCCAAGCACTATATAAGGAAATCAGATTATTTGCCCATAGCGTATTATTCTACCATGAAATGGGAAAATATGGAACAATATCGGTATTATGAAGTAGACTACCTGGCTATAAATCCTGATTTACCGGTGGAAGCGTTTACGGTCAGCAAAGAAGAAAAAATTGATGGTGAGCAGCGTTATCAGGCGTTTAAAGAAAAACAAAAAACTAAATAATCAGCTATCTTATGAAAAGCAAAGGAGCCCTAATTAGTATACTATTTGTTTTATTTGCGTTATCTTTTACGTTCAAAGGCAATGCACAAACAAAAACTAAAATAAAATCACTTCCCGATTTAGAATTTAAACTTCACAACGGGCAAACAGTGAAGCTGACCGAACTGAAAGGCAAGGTAGTACTGCTTGATTTTTGGTACAGGGGCTGTTATCCCTGCCTCAAGGCTGTGCCTCACCTCATTGAGCTGCAGAAAGAATTTAAAGATGACCTGGTTATTATTGGCATTAATGATTATGATATACAGGAGGATGTTGTAGATTATTTTAATTATAAAAAAGCTAATTATATATCCACATTCAAAACAAAAAGCGTGCTTTATAAAACTTTTAATGTGGAAGTTTTCCCTACTACGATGTTATTTGACAAAGAAGGTAAGCTGGTCAAAACAGATATGGGGCTAAGTGAAGCCGGGATGCGTTCCCTTCGCCGGGCCATAAAAAAAGCAGTGCAATAACCCGGGCAGTGACATGACTACCTCATCAGGCTAAAATGCCCTTTTACAGTCCTGCCGTTATCCAGCTGCACCACATACCAGTAATCTGTAGCCGGTAGCGGGGTGCCATTGTAGAGCCCTGTCCAGCCCTGCCCGCGCGGGTCAATATCGGCTAGCAGTTTCCCAAAACGGTCAAATACATAAATTTTACTGTCCCTGTAAAACAGCGCATTTACACCTATAATGTTCCAGGTATCATTAACGCCGTCGCCATTAGGGGTGAAGAACTTAGGGATGCCCAATACGGCAATTTCCTTGGCGGTAACGCCACATCCATTAGTGTCATACACATAAACGGTATGTATCCCCGGCGATACATTTTCAAAAACATTTGATGGGCCATAAGGTCCGTCAGGTAGGTCTATACTGTACAGGTATTCGGTAGCTACATTATTCGCGGGTGCTGCATATACGGTAACGATATTATTATTCCTAAGGTCCTGAATATCTACGTCTGTAATTACAGCCACATCTGACGCCGTAACCGTTATGGTACGCGTGCGGCTGCAACGTGCAGCATTGGCCGTACTGGTAACCGTTACGGTATAGGTACCGGGCTGGGTTACACCTATGGTACGTGTAGTTGCCCCTGTAGACCATTCATATTCAAAAGAAGGATTATTACCTGCCACACCTGCATCAAGGGTTACCGGCTGCCTTGTATTGAGGCATACAAGCGCTTCACCGGTAATGTCAATATCGGGCAGGCGCCTTACAAAAAGCCTTATTTCCTGTAATGCCGTGCAGGCATTGTTAGTTTCAATACGGGCATATACATTCTGCTGGATTGGTAGGGTATTGGTAAAATCAGCAGTAACAGCGTTTTGTTCCAGCAGGGCATCATTGGCTGTGGCAAAATACGTTACGGTATTGGCTCCGTTTTCAATCCCCGCTTCACGAAGGTTGAATTGCGTAAAGCCATCTTCTGTGCCGTCATCATCGCAGGTTTCAAGCACTATAGGTGTTGTGGTATTGGCGGAAACGATGAGTTGTAGCGGCACCAGCCTGAAACAGCCCGACTGGGCATTGCCAACCCTGGCTGTTATTTGTTGCGGATTTGTTGTATTACTGAACAATAGGGGCAGGGGGGCTGTATTGTTTTGTGCATCGGCGCTGTTGGCAAAATACGTTACGCTTAATCCGCTGATCCCGCCCGTGAGCTGGCCGTCAGCTTCCGAAAGGTTAAACTGCGTGAGCCCGTCAGGAGTAACGGAAAGGTCGCATTGTGTAAGCGATGCGCCTGTGACGGCAGGAGGCAGCGGAGAAACATTGAGGTGTATCTCCACTATAGCCGAACAAGCAGGGAAAGCAGTATTGGTTATGCGTGCAAAAACAGTTTCCCGGTCAGGCACTGTATTATAAAAGTTATTGGCAAGGGTATTAATTTCTGCCTGCGCATCGGCCAGTGAAACATAATATCTTGTAGTAAATAGGGTGTTGTTGATAACCAGCGCCTGCGATACCTGGCTGAGGTTAAAGGTGGTACGCCCGTTGCTGTCATCGCCATCGGCTGCATCATCGCACAGTGTAAATTCATCGCTGCCCACAACAGCTGTATTGGCAGCGGTAACCGTAAATGATGTTGTTACATAACATGCAGGGTTTACCTTGCTTTGCACGCGAGCATAAATAGTTTGCGGGTTCAGTGTGTTCATGTAGGCATTAGCCGCCAGCGCTGACGTATCAGCATCAGCATTAGCCTGGCTGTTATAATACTTTACTTCATATAATGTGCTGCTCTGGCTTCCCAATATCAAAGGAGTATTTACCGTCAGGTCAAACGTAGCGCTGCTATTATTGTCACTGTCACATTCCACAAGGTTTTGCGGTGCATTAGCCACAGGGAAAGTGGTTATGGTGATATCCTTAGTGCTTGTTTTGGTTGTTCCGTCTTTAGTAACAGTGGCCGTAACTGTATAGTTACCTGGCTGTGCATATACATGGGTAATGGCCGGGACAGTTAGTTCGGCTGTTTCAGGGGTCCCGTCTCCAAAATTCCATTTTACGGTATCAAAGGCAGTGTTAACATTCAGGCTCAGGTTTGTCTGGTCACCCAGGCAGGTGTTGACAACCTGTATGCTTACCGAAAAAACAGAGGTGATAAAAGGGGGAAGGCCAAGCGTGCATGTGGCATCGGGAGGGCCTCCTATGGGCTGCGCCGCCGACTGGTAGTCACATAAAGCGCCGTCTGCTTCAGGATTATTGATAACATCCAGTGCAAGGCCTCCATTTACGGTCCTGTATATTTTACCGTTAGGCCCCAGTTGTATAGCACCGGATTGGCCATCATTAACAATAGTTACTTTAGAAAGTGATATGTTGGCTGCTTCAAGATTAAACTGTAATACACTGCCCTGGTTGGTTACGTATAGCTTTTTGGTTTCCCTTGAAAATTCTATTCCGTAGGCAGAATTAGTATCTGTAATTTTAACAGCGTTTGATACCACTCCTGTAGCATTATTGAAGTCGTATAGATAAACAACACCATTTTGCGAAACCTGTCCGGTTTGTGTACCTACCTGGTTGTGCGCTATAGCCAGTTTGGTGCCATCAGGCGATGCTTTTAAGTACCCTATTGAGTTTCGCCGGTAGCCTGAAATTGGCACCACTGGGATTATAGTGGTTACAACCGGAGCTTCATTAACCCCGGCAGCATCAACTTTAAACGCATAGAATTTATCTATAAAATGAGTGATAACCCAGTAGCCATTACCGTCGGCTGTTTTTACAGCTGTAATTTTTTCGGAACATTTGTATTTTTGTTCTTCCGTGCTGAGGGTGTTATAAGTAGTAAGCGAGCGGTTCCGTATGGTGATATTCCCTATACTGCCATTAGCACCTGTAACAGACAAATCTACTATTGAATACTTGAAGCCATTGTTAAAACCATCATCAGCAGCCGGCACTGTACCATTCTGGTCTGAGTATACACCATTAAACTGATTGGGCCATACCGCTGCATTATCATGGTGGGGTTCATCAACAGTGAAAATATAATATAAATTTGGATTAGCGGGATTGGGTATAATAATACCGGACTGTGTACTGGAGGGATCACCATGAAGCCCGGTGCCAGTATCATAATTGCCGTTTGGCATTTTTAGATGGTTCCTGTCCCACACGTTCCTGCCATCGGTATAGAACAAAAGGTTTCCATCCGCGTCCGAAATCGTGCTGCACCCTTCCGTAGTGGCTATTTGCCCTCCATTTAACGGCACTACCGTGCCATCAGGAAGGAATCGTATACCGGCTTTTTGCCCAAAATACCAGTTATCTGCCTCGCCTTGTGCCAAAGCAGGTAAAGCTGAAAATGAAAGAAAGCATAGTATTAATAGTCGTTTCATTTATAAAGATGATTTATCGCAGCATGGCAAAATGCCCTTTTACAGTACGGCCGTCTTCCAGCTCAAGCAAAAACCAATAATCGGTTGATGGCAGCCTGCTGTTATTATAGATGCCGTCCCATCCATGGCTTGTACCGCTGAACCGGGTCAGAATTTTACCAAACCGGTCAAAGATAGTAACAATAGACTTAGGTTGTGTAAAAAGATATTTTACCTGCCAATAATCGTTTATGCCATCGCCATTAGGGGTGAAAAATTTAGGATAATACAGCAGCACGACTTCACGTTCTGCTGTTTTACAGTGGTTTTTAGCCCGGACATATACCTTGTATATACCCGGATCAAGTCCATCAAATACAGGATTGTCACTAAAATCTTCACCATCTGCCGAAAATTCAAAGCCTTGCGGATCAGGCATCACTATAGTTATAGAATTATCATGGTATGTAAAATCAACAACCTCTACCGAAAACTCTATATCGGGTAAAGGTAAAATATTTAGGGTAAATGGCTTAATATCAAAACCAAAGCACCCGGTAGTATTTTCAAGCCTTGCCCATAGTGTTTCTGTTGTATAAGCGTTGGTATTCTGGTATAGGCTGTTTACCGGGTTCACTTCATTCCGGGCATCTTCCTCTGTCCTGTAGAACCTTACAAATGTCTGGTTGTTACCATTCATAAGCAGCGCATTGTTGACTGTAAGGTCAAATATTCTGTACCCGTCGTTATTGACATCACAAAGCGAAAGGTCAGCGGGCTCGCCCGCATCAAGCAGTTCTACTACTTTAACTTCAAAAACGGTTATGCTGAAACAACCCGTAAGTGTATTGGTAAGCCTCACAAATACAGGCTGAGGATTTACCGTATTACGAAATGCTGCCGGGTTGCTTATCCTATTAGTACCCGCGACTGCGTCAGCCTCTGAAATATAAAAGGAAAATGCTACATTTTGTTGCGGGCCCCACAGCATTTGCGCATGTGTTTCAAGATCAAATACGTAAGACTGGTCGTCAGTTGCATCACTATCGCATTGTTCCAAGTTTAGCGATATGCCGGGGTGATTGTTAAATATAGGTAATGGATTAACCCTGAGGGCAAATTGCTGTAATGTAAAGCATTTTGTTACCGCATCGGTAATCCTCATATATATTACCTGCGGATTTGTAGTATTAGTATAGGCTTGTGGTGCCGTTATGACATATGTGCCAGCTATAGCTTCGCCTTGTGTAGTATGATAAGTTATGGACACATCAGGTTGTGTTCCCTCTAACATGTCGCGGTGTATGGTGAGGTCAAATACGGTTTTTCCGTCACTGACCCCATCATTATCACATGCTTCTAACGTAAGGGAAATCCCCTGCGGATTCATAAATACTGGCTCAGGCCTAACCTTAAGTTCAAAACTCAGTATGTTATGGCATCCACTCGCCGCATCATCAAACCTTATATATATAATCTGTGGGTTAGAAATGTTTTGATAAGTTGAAATACCTGTAATGCTGTTAACAGCGTTTGTGGCATCACTTAAACTAACATAATATGAGGTACTTATGCCTTGCTGGCCGCCAATAAACATTTCCTGATGTCGCGCAAGATTGAAAACAGCTGTCTGGCTTCCGGTACCTTTATCACATTCTTCAAGATTAATATTGATATTTTGCGGATTATTGAAAAACGGCAGCTGCTTCACCTTAATGGTAAACGGGAGTATATTAAAACACCCTGTTACGTTATCATCCAGCCTCATAAATATAGACTGTGTAACTGAGGTATTGGTATAATTATTTGGAGTGGGTATAGCATTGGCCTGCTGTAAAGCGTCAGCCTGGCTGGTATAATAACTGATAGTGGCATTCCGCCCATTAATGAGCATAGCACGGTGTAGGGTGAGGTCAAATGATGTGAAGCCATCATTATTACCGTCCCTGTCACATTGCTCAAGGTCCAGTGGGACTGCCAGCGGGTTGTAAAATTCCGGATAATTTACACGTATAGTAAATGTTTCTGTAGCGTAGCATCCTGTAAAAATATTCGTCATCCGCATGTATAGGGTTTGAGGGCTGGATGTGTTCGTATACGCTCCGGGTGAGGGTATGGCATGTGTGCCGGTGGTGGCGTCATTAAGGTTTACATGATAGGTAAGCTCCACATCATCCTGGCCGCCTATGAGCATTGCCGCATGGGTAGTAAGGTCAAAAGTTTCAAAGTTATCAAAAATTGTGTCTCCATCACATTTTACCAGGTCTATTGAGATATTCTCAGGATTCAGGAATACAGGTATTTCATAGAAAGTTGCGGTTCCGGTCCATTCTATTGAAAAGTTCCCAAAACCGTGTGGCCTGTCTATAATGATATAGTAGGTTTCGTTGTCCTGCACTACCATCTCCCTGATATAACTGTTCCCGTTGAATCCCGGCCCTTCAGACACGTCAGTTTCCGTACTGTTCATGCCCGTAAGGTTGTTAGTTTGTCCTGCCGCAAGAGGATTGGTGGTAGAGCAACGTACTGCGGTGCCAAGATTGTTGCAGCTAACGTTAGGGCCGAATATCCAGAAGTCAAAATCAATAACAAGGTCGTCTGTCGCAGGTACCAGATTAAATCCGAGTGTGCCGCCGTCATTAATAAGTATTTTAAGCCAGATGCTGTTGTATTCCTGGCTGAAACAGGCGTTATTACCGGCACTTAGTTCCTGTATACCAAAACCTGTTGCCGCCAGGTCGTTGTAAGTGCCGTCTCCGCACACAATAATCGCATCAACACAATTATTTTGTCCGAAAGCTATTGCGTTAAGCCATAATGATATAAATATGACGGCGAAAAATTTCACGGCATAGCAATGTTAATTTTTTCTATAAAATTAAAAAAAAATCATCGTAACATTGAAAAATGCCCTTTAATTGTCCGTCCGTTGCCTAATTTTAACACAAACCAATAATCAGTTGAGGGTAAAGGGGTTCCGTTGTAAGTTCCATCCCAACCCCGGCTGGAGCTGCCAAATCGCTGTATTAGCTTACCGAAACGGTCAAAAACTGTTACTTCGGCGTCAGGCCTCGTCTGGAGGAATGGTATCCGCCAGTAATCATTCACACCATCGCCGTTTGGAGTAAAAAAACGTGGATAGTCAAGCACGTAAACGACTTTATTATAGATTGGTTCACAACCGTTAATATCCTTTATATATATTTTAAAATCCCCGGCGCCGAGGCCTTCAAAAAAAGGTTCTGGCTGGTAGTGGATACCATCAAGCGAATACTCATAGTTGCCGGTACCGGTGGGCGTTATAGAGATGGAATTGTTACTGCCGGCAAAATCAATAATATCTATAGCTGCGCCTGTTGCCGGACCCGAAGCTGATACAGTGTACGTTTTTGTCCCCCGGCAGCCGTTACTGTTTGTTAAGGTTACGGTATATGTACCGGGCAAGGTTACATTTACTGAAGGAGTATTTTGTACAGGATCTGTATTCCAAGAATAGGAAGTATAAACACCCGGGTAAAGTGTAATAATATTATCTGCACATACGATTTTTTCTTCAGGAGGCAATGCTTCAAATACATCAACAATAAGCTCAACAGGCACTACATCATAGCAGCTCCCCGCATTGTTAACCCTGGCATATATTGTTTGCGTTCCCGGAACGGTGTTCCTGTACTGTATTGCTGTAAGCGGATTCTGGCTTAGCAGCGCATTAGTGAGTGTAGCAAAATAAGCTACCTGGAGGCCAGCCGGCTGGCCTTGTAATATCTCGCTATTTTTTAAGGTGAGGTCAAATTGTGCCACACCGTCATCAGTACCGTCCTCATCACACGCAATAAGCGGTGAAGGCGCATTTATTACTACCGTAGAGGTTGTAAGCAGGACAGTACTTATAGTAAAACAGCCATACCTGTTCAAGGCCCTTGCATATACCGTCTCGTTTGCAGATGTATTTTGGTACTGGCCGGTACCGGCTATAGCATTTATCTGTGCGGTAGCATCGGCTAAAGTTCTGTAATAAGAAACGGAAACACTGGCATTCCCACCTGTAATTTGCTGGTCAGCCTGCGTAAGGTTAAAGATGGTTATACCATCAGTATTATCATCGCATTGCGATAATGTATATGCCCCAGGCTGAGGTACTGCGGCGTATTCAACCTGAATTTCACCTTTTGCAAAACATGTAGTACCTAATTGTACTTCAACCCG
Organism: Flavobacterium cyanobacteriorum; assembly: GCF_002251835.1. Classification (GTDB taxonomy): domain Bacteria; phylum Bacteroidota; class Bacteroidia; order Flavobacteriales; family Flavobacteriaceae; genus Flavobacterium; species Flavobacterium cyanobacteriorum. The sequence continues at coordinate 21,073 of NZ_NOXV01000256.1, read as the reverse complement.
ATACAATCCCGGGGAGTTTACCGTGTAAGCGGGATTTATTTCTCCATCAAGTGCTGCCCCGTCTTTAAACCACTGATATCCTGCTGCACCGGGAGTAGTGGCATCAAGCGCAAGTTGCTCGCCTTCGCATAAGGGATTATTTCTCAGTAATAGCCTGTCAGGGCCAAGCTCAATAGAACTTGCAAAACTGTTAGCCGCAAGGAATATGGCTGAATCGTATAATGTATCACCCTGGTCAGCAATGACAAGTTTTATATGATAGGTTAGGCCGGCTGTAACCTGTGCTTCCGCGGTTAAAATCTGGGTCTGGCCATTAAAATTTGTAGGCGAATCATCACTGTTAAAGCTCCCGAAAAATTCAGGATTAGCAGGAGGGCATGTACTCCCAGTCCCTCTTACGGTAGTCACTTTTACAGGGATAGTAGTGCCTGGTATGACTGCCAGGTTTTGGTAATCTCCCGGCGCGCCCACCTGTTTTAACAGGAAAGCAAAACCATCAGAATAATTACAGACCTCACCCTGAAAATCAGTATATTCTTCTGACGCAAAAATATACTGGAAGCTGATATTATTGGTAAAAGGTACAAAATCAAATTCAAGTACTGTTGCGTTATTAGTATCGTTAATATCAAGTGCCAGTTCCAGGTCCTCGTCGCCACCCCATGAAACGGTGCCTTCGCTTTGTATTGTTGTATTTGGCCCTTGAGCTGCTTCGGCAAATCCACTGCTTAGGAGTATACCGCTACTAAAAGGAAAATTGGCCGCAGACGTAAAATATCCATGGCTTTTACTTCCAAAACCTGGCCTACCCTGCAGGCTTACGTTGCTCACCTGTGCACACGAGCCATCAACAAGCGTTTCTGCCAGCTGTTGTGCCGTAAAATTTTGGTTTACAATGATATTTTGTGCTGATAGTGCTGAAGAAATGAAATACAGCCAAGCTATACCAAAAAGATACAGTTTACAATGAATGCATTTTAATAATTTATAATCAATGAAGTGGTGAACCCTTTTCATAGCAGGCAATAATGTGTAAATGTATGAAAAATCAACGCAGCATTGCAAAGTGCCCCTTAATTGTACGCCCATTGCCAAATTTTAACACGAACCAGTAATCAGTTGAGGGTAAGGGTGATCCGTTAAAAGTTCCATTCCAGCCACGGCTGCTGCCGTTAAATTGCTGTATAAGTTTGCCAAACCGGTCAAAAACAGCTACTTCGGCATCAGGCTGGCCCTGCAGGAACGGTATGCGCCAGTAGTCGTTAACGCCATCGCCATTTGGGGTAAAAAAGCGGGGGTAATCAAGCACATAGATTATCTGAATATATACCGGCCCACAACCGTTAACATCTTTAATATGAACAGGATACTCGCCAGAACTTAAATTCGAAAAAAACGGATCCGGCTGGTAAGTAATTCCATCCAGGGAAAATTCATAGTCACCAACACCGTCTGGTACTATAGCAATGCTGTTGTTATTGCCCGCAAAATCATTTATTGTAATATCAGCCCCGGTAGCCGGCCCTGAGCCAACTACAGTATACGTTTTTGTACCCTCACATCCGGTAGTGTTCGTAAGGGTTACTTTATAAACACCCGGCTGACTAACAGTTAGTGTTGGTGTGTTTACAGTCGGTGTTACATCCCACTCATAAGTATTATAATTCCCTGGATTTAAAGAAATGGTTGTACCCGCACAAAGGGTTATGGTTTCATCTTCAATAGCTTCTCCAAAAGTATTTACCATAAGGTTAATAGTTGCGATGCCGTAACAGTCGCTTCCGCCTGAAATCCTTGCATAAACTACCTGGCTTGTGGGTATTGTATTTGTGAAACTTGCCGGGGACGTAATTTGGTTTGTTATTAAAAGGGCGTCAGCAGCAGATGTGAAGTACCGTAGCTGCAAGCCCGGGGGCAAGTTTTGCAGTATGGCGGTTTGTGCATCCGTAAGGTCAAAGGAATAAAAACCGTCGTCAGCCCCGTCATCATCACAGGCTGAAAGCATCGTGCTGCTCACGGTATTGTTTGATGTTGAAAGTGTAACGGTACTTACACCGAAGCAGCCAAACTGGCTTTCTACCCTTGCATATACCTGCTGGTTTGGTGTTGTATTAGTAAAAGTTCCCGGATTGCTTATAAACCCTGTACCCTGCTGGCCCGCATTTGCCGCTGTAAGGGACGTATAATAGCTGACAGCCAGTTGCGGATTATTATTAATTAAATCATTAGCCAGCAAGAGGTTGAAGGTAGCAATCCCGTCAGAATTAGTATCACATTGCAATAGCGTTGCCGTTGTTGCCGCTATGGGCTGCAGGTACTCCACAACGGTTTCCCCTCTGGAAAAGCACGACCCGTTGAGTTCTACCTCAACCCTGTAGGTGCCCGGCTGGGTTACATTATACACCGGGTTACCGCTGGCTGAAGGCTGTAATACGCCATTCCTGTACCAAAGATAATTGGTTGCCGCCGGATTGGTAGCATCCAGCGCCAGGGTTTCGCCATTGCACAATGCATTTCCCAAAGCTTCCAGCCTGTCGGGGCCAAGGTCGGTAGTGGCATTAAAACTGCCTCCTCCCAGGAAGATGGCCGAATCATATAGCCCATTGCCCTGGTCAGCCACTACCAGCTTTATGTGGTAGGCAGTACCGGCTACTACATCGGCTTCGGCAGTGAGTATAACTGTCTGCCCATTAAAATTCACAGGGGAATTATTAGGGTTAAATCCGCCAAAATAAGCTTCATTGGCAGGCGGGCAAACCCCGGCCCCCCTTACCGTATTTACCCTCACCGGGATGTTGGTACCCGGAATAAGGGCCAGGTTCTGATAGGGGCCCGAGCTTCCGGCCGGCTTTAGTAAAAAAGCAAACCCATCTGTAAAATTACACTGGTTAGGCGAATTGATACTGGTAAGGTATTGTTCTGATGCAAAAATGTAATCAAAGCTGATACGGTTGGTGAGGGGTACAAAATCAAATTCAAGAATAGTGGCATTGGTAGTACCGCTAACACCCAGAGCCACTTCAAGGTCACTGTCGCCGCCCCAGCCTGAGCCGCCCTGGCTAAGCAATGAACTGTTAGGTCCGGGAGCTGATGCCGCAAAGCCCGTACTGAGTACTATACCGTTACTAAAAGGAAAGGCTGAGGAACCGGCTGTAAAGTATCCGAAACTTGGCCCGCCTGAACCTCCTGCCCACCCGCTGGCCGATACATTGGATACCTGTGCGCATGAGCCGGACACCAATGCGTCAACCAGCTGCTGCGGGGTATAGTTATCATCAACCTGGATAAACTGCGCCGAAATACGGGGGGAGCATATTAAGGCGATTAGGAGGTGTAAGTAAACAGAGTGTCTGATCATAGCACCTGCAAAGATACTATAAATCCCTTCTCTTTAAAATCCTGTAGGACATTAACATAAATAATGCAGTCCATACAAGCACTATAACAATATCATGCCACTGTACACTATAATCTTTAACAAAAACCGGCCCTTTGCTCACCTGGTTCTCTATGGCCTGTACGGCTTCAAAACGGGTAAATGGTTCTTTAATAAGGTTGCTCATGGATTCAAGAGGCAAAAACCCCATTATTTTATCAGGCATCGGGCTGTTCTCTTCAAAAATCCTGTATGCAAGGAGCAGGTGTATTATTTTTTCGATAATAAACCATATCACGATAAATCCAAGGGCAAAAGCCGATCTTTTTACAAGCATGCCTATAAATAGACAGAAAGAAAAAAATGCTGTCAGCTTTATAAAAAACGCGCCTATATATTCAAGGCTGCTAAATACTATCGAGGCTTCATCATAAGAGGAAAAGCTGTAGCCCAGGATAAGGGACAACAGGAAGATGAACACCGTAGAGCTAAACGCGAAGAGTATAACAGTAAGGAATTTTGATTTAATAAATTCTTCCTTGCTTAAACCGTCAATAAGGTTTTGCTTTAATGTGCCATAGGTATATTCATTAGCCATCATGGATACTATCACTACGGCAAGGAAAATCTTTCCGAGTGCAGCCATGAAGGTATTGAAGTGCCATATATAGGGAAAGTTGAAGATACCCTGGTCAGCAAGGCGGAATTCTACCCCAAAAAGGGTTATTTTTATGGATGCCATCAGGGCAATAAATGAAAGTATTATGAAGTAGCTGAGGATTAAAACCCTGCTGGCTCTGTTTTTCCAAAGCTTCTGTAGCTCTATGCTTAAAAGTCGTTTCATGATTGGGTTAAGATGATTGATTGGAGGTTAGCTCAAGGAACTGCTCTTCCAGGCTGTTGGTGCGTTTTACAAGATGGTCAAGACAAATCCCGTTGCTGAAAAGGTAGCGGTTAAGCTCACCCGGTGTAAGCGGCTTTGCTGCATGTGCAATAAGCTTTTCTTCGGCTTCTTCAACCCTGCCAATAGCAGGATGCTGTTCCAGTAACTGTTTTAGCGCTATATTATCGGCTGCCTGTAGTTCAAAAAAGCCTTCATTGGATATCATCCCATGCACGGTGCCGCTGTATAATACCACTCCCTTCTGTAACACTACCACATGGCTGCATACTTTTTCAACCTCATCAAGCAGGTGCGATGCCAGCAATATGGTTGTGCCACCCGCAGCAATTTCTTTAACCAGGTCCCTGATCTGGCGGATGCCTTGCGGGTCGAGCCCGTTCGTAGGTTCGTCAAGTATAAGTATTTCAGGATCATTAAGTAATACCGAAGCTATGGCAAGGCGTTGCTTCATGCCCAGGGAAAAAGTACGGAATTTGCTGTCTTTCCTTTCCCAAAGCCCTACAAGTTCCAGTTTTTCCTGTATCTTGTGCAGTGGCGTGCCTTTAATCCTGCATACCAGCTTCAGGTTGTCAAATGCTGTCATGTAGGGGTAAAAGTTAGGACGTTCTATTATGGCCCCCACTTTCTTCAGCGCCTCATGTGTCTCCATGCTGCCGCCGAACCAGGTATAGCTGCCGGAAGTCCTGTTCACTACATTGAGTATTATGCCAAGCGTGGTTGATTTGCCACTGCCGTTGGGCCCGAGTATGCCGTACACGTTGCCTTTTTTAATTTCAAAAGACGCGTTCTTTACTGCGTGTACCTTCCTGAACTTCTTATCAAGGTTGGTTATGGTTAAGATGGTGTCCAAAATAAACTGTTGTTGGTTTATTATCCAGACGAGCAATAACAGCGTTTGTTACGGAAAAAGTTTTCCAGGAGGAATTTGCAGTCAGGCCTCCTGGTATCCGTTGCATCCTACTGCTACCTAAAGATTATTCAGCTGGTTCGATTTTTTGTCATCGCTTATTGTCCAGAAGAAGCCCACAAAAAAGAACCTGTCGGCCGGCTGTGTTATTGCCTGCCGTGCAAAAATGCCGTCAGGCCCTGCGTTGTTGGCGTAGGTATAGCCAAATATATTTTCGTTGCCTGTTACATTGGTAACAGAAAAGAACAGTATTTTCTGCTGGCTTATCAGGTAGGCCCAGCTAAGGCTGAGGTTGTTGTAGCTTTTGGTAACGCCGTTCATAAACAGGTCTTCATTTGGGTTGTTATAAGGCCTTCCTGAATTAAAGGAATACGTAATGCCTGCCTGCGACCTGAGGCTTTCTATCCAGTATTTGCCTACTATGGAAAAATTGTGTTTCGCTACAAACGATGGCGTTACTGATGCCGTATAGTTCCTGAAATCCCTCTTGCTGTCAATAAAGGAGTAGGATACCCAGTATTCCAGGTTTTTTACCAGCCTGTTATTATCCCGCCAGAAAAGGTCTAAACCTGTAGCATAACCGCTTCCGCCATTAGTAAAAACCGAATTGTACTGCGGTGCAGCAGTATTGTACTTCACAAGGTTGTCATAATTTTTATAGTAAGCTTCAGCCCTGAAGGTCCTGCCTTCAGCATTATACATGTAATTGATGATATAGTGGGCTGTTTTTTCGTATTCAAAGTTTTTGTAGTACTTCAGGTAATCCTGTCGCGGGGTTTGGTAAAAATCACCATAGGCCAGCGATAGCTGGTCATTATCTGAAAGCTTATACGCCAGAGACACGCGCGGCTCTAAAGTAGCATCGCCTGTAATGCGGGAAAAAGAGCTCCTGGCACCTGCCTTTACGGCAAATTTTTTAGAAAAGAAATAATCGGTTTCAGCATACAGTGCAGCTATATAATTATTGTACCCGCTGGTAAAATTAAGGCTGGCCGGCTCATTATAATCTTCTGTAAAATCAGTTATAAAGTAATCGCCCCCAAAGGTAAGCTTCACTCTTGAAGAAAAGCTCTGGCGGAACTTCAGTTTCAGGTGTGAGGCATGTTCGCCATTATTTACTGTGTTGGCATTAAGGCCTATATCATTATGGCTATATCCGTAGCTAACACCCGCCGTAAGGCTCAGGCCGCTTCCAATAACGCCGTTGTAGGAAGAGTTAAGGTAAAAATTAGTATTGGTTATGGCTACACGCACCGGCGCAGGCTCATTGATGTCTTCCTGGTTCAGGTCAAAATCAGCATGGTCAAATGCAGCGTAAAATTTAAAAAGCCCGTTCTCATATTTCCGGCGGAAAACAGTTTCACCTGAAAGCGACTGGTATGGCTTGTTCCAGTTAACATTTTGCGGCACTATCCACTGGTACGGCTGCAGGTTGATGTACGACAGGTTAACACTGAGCGCATTCCTGTCTTTCCATTTTTGGGTGTTGCCCAAGCCTAATCCTACGGTCATAAATGCAATATCGGTCTGCTCCTGCAAAGGCTCATCTATAGTGTTAAGGAGCAGCACACTTGAAAGCGCCTCTCCAAACTCAGCCGAATAACCGCCTGTTGAGAACGTCATCCCGCTGAAAAGGAAAGGAGAGAATCGCCCGCGTGTGGGCAGGTTGTTTGCCGTGGCGCCATAAGGCTGTGCCACGCGTATCCCGTCAACAAAGGTTTGTGTTTCCTCGGCTTCGCCACCCCTTACAAAAAGCCTTCCGCTTTCGCCAACGGTCTGCGTACCGGGAAGTGTCTGCAGCGCAGCTATTATATCGCCGGCTGAGCCTGCCGTAGTAACAATATCCAGCGGTTTCAGGGCATTTACTTTTGAATTGTCGCCGGCGCTAAACGTACCTGCCGAAATAACCACCGCATCAAGCGTATTCACATTTTCGCGCATGGTAAAGGTTTTTGGCTTGTAAGCCTCAATAACTATAGGCTCCCTTACATCTTCAAGGGAGAGGAATGTTATTACAAGTGTTTGTTTACCCGTTGTAGCAGCCTCAAAAGAAAAGTTCCCTTCGGCATCGGTTACTGCGCCATCATAAGTGCCTTCAATAAAAACATTCGCCGTAGGTACCGGCAGCCCTTTTTGGTCTACAACCTTACCCGAAATAAGGGTTTGTGCCCCTGCGGTTAAAAAAACAAGTAACAATGCAAGTGTAATGATTGGTTTCATCAGGTTTGTTTTTATAAGGCAAAGGTGCATCTGCCGGCCCGCAAAATAAAGTAAAAGTAACCGAACTGTAAATTAGTAAGGATGAATTGGAACCTACGGTGCCAAAGTATAAGTGAAATCGTATAGCGTAAAGCCATGGGGGCAGGTTTATCTAAAATTTCCGATTTTCCAAAAAACAAATTCAAAATTTAAATTTTACCTTTGGGGCTCACTAAATTTTAATGTTATGGTTTATAAATTCAGAGTGATACTTGATGCGGAAGAAGATATCTTCAGGGATATCGCGATTATGGAAGATGACACGCTTGAAGACCTTCATAATGCCATTGTTAATGCATTTGGGTTTGACGGCACAGAGCTGGCGTCATTCTACACCTGCGACGATGAATGGATACAGGAAGACGAAATACCGCTTTTTGATACCGGTGATGTGGCAGGAGAACAAAAAACCATGGCCGACTACCCGCTTAACAGCCTGCTTGACCTTGACAGGACAAAGATTATTTATGTATATGATTTTATGAACATGTGGACCTTTTTTGTAGAGCTTGCCGCTATAGACCAGCCGGAAAGGGGCGTTGCCTATCCTGACCTGCTTTTTGCCCATGGAATAATGCCTGCGAGCGCGCCCGAAAAAGATTTCGGAAGTGATGATAATGACCTATATGGCGATTTTGAAGACGACTATGATGAAGAGGATATGGGCCTCTTTGACGATACCGATAACCTTGAAGACCTGGGCTTTGACGAAAGGAACTGGAATTAGCAGCCGTTTCTTTCTCTAATAAAACCAAAGAAAAAGTGAACTAAGCTTAAAGCTCAGTTCCTCAAAACTTAAGTACCTTACAAAAATGATTAACCTGTTCAACACGCACATCGAAAGCCTTTCCATACACAGGGTAGGCAATAAAAGCCGCAATGAGGCTATATTTTTATCAGAGCAGCCTTATGGCCTTAATGACGAGATAATGCCGCTGCTCAAAGAATATTTCTTTAAGCCATTCAGGGATAAGGAAGAAAATTATTTCCAGTTTGCGCATGATGTGCACCTGGAATACCATGATATGTATAATATGGTTACGGAAATCTTTAGTAACCCTTCGGCGGTTCATGAGGTGTCTAAAAAAATCACTAAGCACCTTTTTGAGCAGTCAAACCATCCGCATATTAAGAACGGCGAAGTATATGTAGGATATTTTACCAACCTATCTATTGATAATAATGTTGTTGATGCCGTTGGGATTTTCAAGAGCGAAATAAAAACCGACTTCCTACAGTTTGAGGAAAAGGGCAGCAACCTTGAAATGATACTGCAGCAGGGCATAAACCTTAATAAACTTGATAAGGGCTGCCTTGTGTTTAACTACAAAAAAGAAGATGGCTATAAGATACTGACTATTGACAGCAACAGGTACGATGCCCGCTACTGGCTGGAGCATTTCCTTTCGGTAGATGCCTTCCAGGATGAAAATTTCATGACGAAAAAGTACCTTAAGTTCTGCCAGGACTTTGCCAAGGAAGTAGTGCTGCCGGCCGAGGATAAAAAACAGGAAGTGCTTTTTATGAACCGCGCCGTGAACCATTTTGCCAAAAATGATGAGTTTGAGGAAACTAAGTTCCTCAACGAGGTGCTTGATAATCCTGACCTTATACCGGAGTTTAAAAATTACAAAGTAGAAAAAGCCCCTAAGTACAGCATTGAGGATGTTACTACTTTCCCAATTGCCAATGCAGCCGTAACTGATGCCCGGAAGAAGATAAAAAATGTGATTAACCTGGACACCAACATACAGATAAAGCTTGATTTCATAAATCCTGAAAGTGCAGAAAAATTTGTTGAAAAAGGCTGGGACGAGGAAAAACAGATGTATTACTACCTTGTCTACTTTAATAAAGAACAAAAAAGCTAAAAGCTAATGTTTTAATTTACAATATAAAAGGGGCAATATTGTCCCTTTTGTGCTGTTAAATGTATGGTAAACACTTCATAAATCACCAGTATAAGCGTTATTTATGGCTATATTTAGGTTTTATTAAAACGTCCGGTCGGTAAATGTTCACTAAAATTAAGCTGTTACTGCTGTTGCTGCTGCTTGCTTCCGCCCCTGTGGATGCACAGGTAGCCCCTGCACAGCAAAAAGATACCGTGAAAGTGAAAAGGGACCAGATGTATAAAAAACTGGAACATTATTCTAAACGGAAAAAATTTACCAGGTTCCTGCATAAGCTCATTTTCAGGCCTGTAACTGACGAAGAACCGTCAGCTGCGAGGAAAAAAACAAAGAGGCGTACGCCGGAAATGCAGAATACTTTTGCAAAATACCAGGGCAAAACAGTGCGGCGCATACATGTAGAAACGCTGGACCCTTTTGGCTATTCCGTTTCAGATACTGCAAGGATGCCGGATACCTGGGTAGAGCATTTCGGCAACCGGATTCACCTTAAAACCAAGCAGCTGACCATAAAAAACCTCCTCCTTTTTAAGCGCAACAAGCCGTTTGACTCACTGCTGGTAAAAGAATCAGAACGATTGATTCGGAGCCAGCGCTATGTAAGGCGCGTGGTAATACAGCCTAGGCCGACAAAAAGTAAAGATTCAGTTGACGTGTACATACGGGTTCTCGACTCCTGGAGCCTTATCCCCAACGGTTCAGCATCCGCTACAGGAACATCAATACGCATTACTGAACGAAACTTTTTCGGGCTGGGGCATGAGTGGCGTAATAATTTTGACAAGCAGTTCAATACCGGAAAGACAGAATACCTTACCACTTACCGTGTGCCCAATATCATGAACACGTATATAAATGCAACAGTTAATTACCAGTTGTGGGAATTCAATAATTCGCTTAAAAACTTTGGACTTGACAGGGAATTCTTCTCCCCGCTGACAAGGTGGGCCGGAGGCGTTTATCTTGAAGAGCGTTTTCTTAAGGATTCTTTGCCGGATGCGCAGGGCAACTTTGAACTGCAAAATTTTAAATCTAAATCCCAGGATTACTGGGCCGGCTATTCATTTAAAATATATAAAGGTGATACCGAAGAAGAACGTACGACAAGGCTTGTAACCACAGCCCGTTTTTTTAACCGGCAATACACCGAATCACCCTCGGTACAATACGATTCTATAAATTTTTATTCGGATGAAAAACTTTATATCGCCAGTGTAGGTCTCACCTCAAGGGGGTTTGTACAGGATAAGTTCCTCTTTAATTATGACATTGTTGAGGACATACCTGTAGGAAAAATATATGCCTTAACTGCCGGAACACAGCAGAAGAACAATGAGAACAGGATTTACCTTGGCGGCCGTTATGCTTTTGGTAATTATTATAATTGGGGCTACTTTAGCGCGAATGCGGAACTGGGTTCATTTTTCTATAAAAACCGGACTGACCAGACAGTGCTGAGGTTTGAAGCGCTTTATTTTACCAATATTTTAAATTGCGGTAAGTGGCGTTTCAGGCAGTTTATAAAGCCTGTTTTAGTTTTTGGCGACAACAGGCTGCCTATTATTACCGACCAGCTAAATCTCAGTGGCGATACGGGTATACAGGGTTTTGACAGCCCAACACTGCTGGGTACAAAAAAAGCAACACTGACACTGCAAACACAAAGCTACTCCCCCTGGAATTTTTTCGGCTTCAGGCTAAACCCGTTTGCTAACTTTACCTTTGGTGTACTGGGCGACGAGCAGACAAAACTTTATGAAAGCAAAATTTACAGCAAGATAGGCCTCGGCCTGCTCATATATAATGACTACCTTGTTTTCAACAGTTTCCAGTTGTCAATCGCGTTTTACCCGAGCATCCCTAATGTAGGTGAAAATCTGTTCAGGACCAACACGTTCCAGAATACCGATATTACACTGCCAGACTTCCAGGTGGGTAAGCCTGTTGTAGTGCCTTATCGTTAACGGGTGTTATTTATGGTTAGCCTTCAGGTTCTTTTCGGCAAGGGCAACAGCTTCTTCAATACGTTTTTGCCGTGTTTCCGGCCTTTTGGCATTTAATATCCACTCCAGTATTATCCGTTTTGAAGACGCTGAAAACGCCATAAAATTGTCATAAGCTGTTTTGTTCTTATCAAACAGTTGCTGCATATCAGGGGGGATAACACCATTTTCAACATCAACAAGCGCATCCCAGGTACCTGTTTTTTTCGCAATATCAATCACTGCCTGCCCGGCCGGCATTATAAGGCCTCCTGCACTTAAACGCTCCACGCGCTCCCGGTTGGCCTTGCTCCAGTTACTTTTTGGGTTCCGCCGGGAGAAGAACAGGTAGTAGCTCTCCGCGTCATTTTTAGCGGGTTTACTGTCAATCCAACCGAAGCACAAGGCTTCCTCTACGGCCTCGTCATAGTATACACTGGGCTTGCTGCCTGATTTATGATAAATAAGCAGCCATACAGACACCCGGCTTTGATGGTTTTGCTGTAACCATTGGCGCCATTTTTTCCGGTCGGCTGCATAAAAAGAATTAGTAGCGGAAGGCTTTTCCATAAAATAAAAATAATGAAAAAATCCAGTAACCTGTTGTGGTTAAGCTGCTTTAACAAATACTGGCACAATTCGTGCATAATCATTTACGGAGAAACTGATTTATGAAAAGGAAAAATCTTATTTACATGCTTGGGGCGGCAGGGTTGCTGCTCTTTGCTATTGCCTGCCCGGGCTGCTCGGGCATTACTACAGGCTTTAACAAGGTGGCTGATGTTATTTCCAGGCCTGCCGCAAGGGAACTTTATGCGCGTGAACTGAAAGATAACAAGATTATGCTGGAGCAGTGGGAAGCCACTTATAAAATGGCTCTTGAAGACAGCCTGGCCATAACCCTGCCTTATGGAGAGCGGGGTACTTTCAGCTCAGGGCATAATGCTGCCTATAGCTATGTTGTAACGCTGAAGGAAGGTGAAAAGCTTGCCGCCGGGGTGACTACCGATACCCTAAGCCGTGTATTCATAGACGTATTTGAACTGAGTGAAAACGGCTGGCGCCATAGTGAAGATAACGATATGGGTGAAACGGCACTTGAGTTTGCCCCGGCATTTGAAGGCATATTTAAAATAGTGATACAGCCTGAAGTAGCTGCTGGCAGTGACTTTTTTATAAGTCTTAACAAAAAGCCTGTATACGGCTTTCCTGTAGCCGGTAAAGGCAATGCCGCCATAGGCAGCTTTTGGGGTATGGAGCGCGATGGGGGCAAACGCCTGCATGAGGGTATTGATATTTTTGCCAAAAAAGGGACTCCTGTCGTAGCCATTATTGATGGTACCATAAGCTACACAGGTGAGCGTGGCATAGGAGGCAAGCAGGTATGGCTTCGTGACGGGCTTTTTGGCAAATCACTTTATTATGCCCACCTTGATGGTTTTGCTGTTGAAGCTGGCGCCAGGGTTAAGGCCGGAGACACCCTGGGTTATGTCGGTAACACAGGTAATGCCCGTTTTACGCCTGCGCACCTGCACTTTGGTATCTATAGGATGGGTGGCGCTGTTGATCCGCTGCCCTATGTTTATACCGCGCCCATAGTATCGCTAAAGCATTTTCCAAAAACATTCAGGGCTGTAACCTTGCAGGTAAAGGGTACGGCTAACCTGAGGCAGGGCCCGGGTACTGACAGGCCTGTAATTGGCGCTGTTGCGGCAGATGAAAGCGTACTGCTCCTGGGCCAGCATAAGGACTGGCTTCATATAAGAACACCGGCAAACCGCCAGGCTTTTTTGCACAAAAGCCTGGTAAAGCCTGATTAAAATATTTATTTTTTATAGTACTTCCGGATAGTATTTGACGTTGCCGGTTTTTTGGAGAAACTGGCCGGGAATTACTGCTTTTATGGATTAGCCCCGATGGAAANGCAGGGGGAAGGTTGTTACTGTTAAACAGCACTACTTGCTGCCATGTTGCTGTACCTTCAACCTGTACCAGCACCTGTACAAAATCATCAGCTTCCCATGGGGTTGTAGGTGCGGCAGTAGTACTTCCATACTGATTGGCAGCTGCATCAAATTTAAGTTCATAACCTGTAGCAGGTATGCTTATAGCCGGAGATATGAACCAGTCATTCCTTGTATCCTGCCAGATATTGATTGTTGGGGCCCCGGTAGTACCCACATTGGCAAATCCATCATTATACCATGCATTTGTTGCTACTATACTGGCCGGCCCCGTAGCGATATCTCCCCCTGTACCTCTCGACCAGCATTCCGGGGTTGCTGTTGTAAAGTCTTCCAGTAGCGGAGCTGTGAGTGAGTTACAGGTTGAGAAAGACGATGTAGTACATCCTGTAGCTTCACCGTTAGCGTTATATGGTTTTATAGTTACATAGTATGTTGTCCCCGAAAGCAGAGAGCCCAAGTTGTAAGTTGTAACATTGCCAACATCTACATTGTTGAGTATTTCAGTGCCTGTAGGCGTTGTACCAACAGTTAGGCGGTAGCCTGTTGGCAGCCCGCCCTGGTCAGCCCAGGTAAGTACAGATGACGTTATATTTTGTGCTCCGTCTGCGGGGCTTGATAATGTAGTACACGCCGGAGGAGTTGTACTTGGCTGTGTAGCAGAAATATTATCAATATAAACATAATAATCGCCTGTAGCGCCATACTGCAAAAACCACCTAATCCTTACTTCTGAACCTGCTGGTACAGATGATCCCGGAATTGTATAGTTAACGGTTACGCAAGTATTACCTACAGTATGTGTACTGCCATCTACAATGCCGGCATCAATGGTCCAGGTGTTCCCGCCGTCAAGAGAAATCTGGGTAGTAATAGCGCCATCGTATGGGTCGGTTGCTACTGTAGCGGCTGACCAGTCTACAATTTTATAATCAAATGAAATTTCCAGGTCACCGCCATTAGATATTTGTTGCGGTGAAACGAGCTCTCCTTCAGTAACACCAAATTCACCGTCATCATAAAGATTAGCCCTAAATGAAGCAGTAGCACACGATTGTATGGTTGTAACCGAACCCACATCAGCAGTCCATCCTGTAGGGATACCCGCTGTAGGAAAATTTTGCACTATCCCTATCTGTGCAAAACCTGAGTACGACATAAGCAATGCCGCCAGGGAAAAAAATGTAATTTTTGACATAATGTATAATTTAGTTTGATATAAAGATAATTATTAAATAAATATTGCTTAAATTTTAACAAATATTTAATATTTATGTATTTTATATTATTGACACGTGAATTCTTATGTTTTTAATGAATAATTTGCAATATTTAACATTTGCCGCATAATTGAAATCTGGCTTTATTTGGCTCTTTTTGAATAAAGTGTAACTTTGTTTATAAAAATTACCATACATGTATTTTTCCCTAATAATACCGGTTTTCAACAGGCCTGATGAAATAGAGGAGTTATTGCGGAGCCTGACGCTACAGACTTATACGCAGCCCTATGAAATTGTTATTGTTGAAGATGGTTCCTCAGTACCGTGCCGGCATATAACTGATAGTTATAGCCATGTCCTTTCGATATCATATTTTTTTAAAGAAAACAGCGGCCCGGGTGATTCAAGGAACTTTGGCATGTCTATGGCAAAAGGCAACTATTTTATTATATTGGATTCTGATTGTATATTGCCTGGGGATTATCTTTCAAATGTATCAGATGCTTTAGAACGGGATTATGTAGATTGTTTTGGTGGGCCTGATGCCGCCCACTATTCTTTTACTACGATACAAAAAGCCATTAACTTCACCATGACATCCGTATTCACAACGGGGGGTATAAGGGGAAAATCAGAAAAAGTAGAAAAGTTCCAGCCCCGCAGCTTCAATATGGGCCTGTCCCGCGCTGCATTTGAAGCTTCAGGAGGATTTGGCAACATACACCCCGGCGAGGATCCGGACCTCTCGATACGGCTCTGGAAACTTGGTTTTAGAACCAAATTGCTGCTAAATGCGTATGTATTCCACAAGAGGCGTATTGACTGGCGTAAATTTTACCGGCAGGTGAACAAATTTGGTAAAGCAAGGCCAATACTCGATGTATGGCATCCGGGGTATAAAAAGATTACATACCTGTTCCCTTCGCTTTTCATCCTTGGTTTTGCCGCAGCTCTTATAATATTGTTAATTAATATAAAGCTTCCTTTTTATCTTTATATTTTGTATATGGTTTTACTATTCTGCATGTCATGGCTGGAAAACCGAAGTCCTTTAATAGGGATATATTCAGTTATAGCTGCTGCCATTCAGTTTTATGGTTACGGTATCGGGTACCTGCAGTCATATATTAAAGTACAGGTATTGAAGATGGCTCCCGAAAAGGCTTTTCCTGAACTATTTTTTAAAAGATGAAAACAAGTATAATAGGCCTTACGGGCGGGATAGGAAGTGGTAAAAGTACAGTAGCAGCTTTGTTTGGTTCACTTGGCGTGCCGGTATATATAGCCGATGATGAGGCTAAAAAAATATTAAACCTTCCTGAAACGGCACAAGAGCTGGCAACAGAATTTGGTGATGGGGTTTTTACGGAGGGATTACCCGACAGGAAGAAACTGGCAAAAATAGTATTTACAGATCCAGAAAAACTGGCACGTTTGAACAATATTATTCATCCTAAAGTTAGTGCTCATTTTAAAGAATGGGTGAGGCAGAACAAGGCAAAATTTGTTATTAAGGAAGCAGCCATACTTTTTGAAACCGGCAGCTACAGGGACTGCGACATGATTATACTGGTAACTTCGCCCGACGACTTAAAGGTGGCACGTGTTAGGGCCCGGGACCATGTTACAGAAGCCGAAGTACACCGCCGTATGGCAAACCAGTGGATTGATGAAAAAAAAATACCGCTGAGCGACTATATCATTAATAATGTAGAACTGAAGGATACATTACGGCAGGTAAAGGATATATATGAAAAGTTACAAAAAATGTAATTTTCAGGCAAAGTGTTAATATTTGGTTAATACTTCAAAATCATAAATGTTAAAATGTTAAATTTGTAGGGATGAATAAAACTAGGTTCCGCTTACTGGTATTCTTTATGAGCCTGTCATTGATAGGGATAATATTGGTACAGCTATACTGGGTTAATTCATCATTAAAAAACAATGACGAACAGTTCAGGTACCACATGCAGCGCATCCTGGGCAAAGTAAGTGTAAGGCTACAGGAGCAGGAGGCGAGGGAATTCTATGAACTTTATAATAAATACCGGGACAGTACAGGGCAGGAACCCTATCAGGAAGACCTGCTGAGGTACTACAGGAGTAGGGTACAGGGGGCTGAAGATGTTATATATGGCAGCAGCCCTGAGCAGGAAGATTACAGCAGCATGTTCTTTGAAAAAGCCAGCGCAGAAAAGATTGAGGATATTATTGGCAGCAAAGCTGTTAGGGCATTGGGGCGCACGAAAGACAGCACCTCCCGCCGTGTTTGGGATTATGACTATGCCAAGCGGCTCCATTTTGATAACCTGTTCAAGCAGTACAGGGATTTCAGGCCCATTGAAGACAGGGTTACCAAAGAGACCTTAAGCCAGATGCTCAATGCCGAACTCCGGCAAAATGATGTAAATATACCGTATGAATTTGCGGTGTATAACCAGGGCCTGCCCACCAAAATAAAATCAGATAATTTCAGGTGGGATCCTAAAATTACATACGAATCATCTTTCCTTGCGGAAGAGAGGGAGTCCAGGTTCAGGCTTCTTGTCAGCTTTCCCGAAAAGCAGCAGTATCTTTTCTCATCTATATTGGGTATTACATCGCTGTCAATCGTTTTTACGCTGATAATTATAATAGCTTACCTCAGCGCCATTAACCAGCTGATCAAGCAGAAGCAGATATCAGAAATAAAGACTGATTTTATAAATAATATGACACATGAGTTCAAAACACCTATCGCCACCATTAATCTGGCACTGGATGCTATAAAGAACCCAAAAATATTTGAAGACAGCGAAAAAGTACAACGCTACCTGCAAATGATCCGCGATGAAAATAAACGCATGCATGCCCAGGTAGAGAATGTGCTTCAGATATCCAAGCTCGACAAAAAAGAACTGGAAATAACAAAAGAACCTACTGATGCAAACACCATTATAGAAGATGCTGTCGAACATGTCCATCTTATCATCGAAGCAAGGCACGGTTCGCTGACAAGGCATTTAGATGCCGAGCGTACTACAGGATTGCTTAATGATGTCCATTTTACCAATGTACTCGTTAACATTCTGGACAATGCCATTAAATATTCGCCTGATGAGCCCGTTATAGATATTTATACCGAAAATATAAAAGATTTTATGCTGATAAAAATAAAAGACAGGGGCCTGGGAATGTCAAAGAATACCCAGAAAAGGATATTCGAAAAATTTTACAGGGAACACACCGGTGATATACACAATGTAAAAGGCCATGGCCTGGGCCTTGCCTATGTAAAGCGCATACTCGATGACCATAATTGCCAGATTTACGTAGAAAGTGAAAAAGGAAAAGGAAGCACATTTATAATAAAAATGCCACTAATAAATTAAAAATATGGAAGAAACACACAAAAAAATCCTGTTAGTAGAAGATGACCCAAACTTTGGTGCGGTACTCAAAGATTACCTGCTAATCAATGATTTTGAAGTTACATTAGCCAAAAATGGGATGGAAGGCTTTGAAAAATTCAAGAAAGATAATTTCGATCTTTGTATTCTTGACGTAATGATGCCTTACAAGGACGGATACACACTTGCCAGGGAAATCAGGGAAAAAAATAAAGAAATACCCATCATCTTCCTCACGGCAAAATCAATGAAAGAAGACGTACTTAAAGGATACAAGGTAGGTGCGGATGATTACCTTAACAAACCTTTCGATTCGGAAGTATTGCTCATGAAAATAAAAGCAATCATCCAGCGTAAGGCCTCTGAAACAAAAACAGATAATTCCAGGTTTGAGTTCCAGATAGGTAAATTCCACCTTAATTCCAAACTTCGTTTCCTTACATTTGAAAATGACGAGCCTATAAAACTCTCCCCCAAAGAAAACGAATTGCTCAAGATGCTCGCCCTGCATGAAAATGACCTCATGCCCAGGGAACTTGCCCTTACAAAAATTTGGAGGGACGACAACTACTTCACATCCCGCAGTATGGACGTTTACATTGCCAAACTCAGGAAGTACCTTAAAGCCGATGAAGAAGTAGAAATACTAAACATCCATGGCGAAGGTTTCAGGCTGGTCATAAAAAACAAAGTAACCGAAGAAAACCAGGCATAGCCTCCCCATGACCAAATTCCCTTTGTCCGGAAGCAACCTGTGCGGGCCAGCTTCCGGCAAGGGATTTTTTGTATAAAAAAGTTTATCCTTAAAAAATATCAGGAGCAGTATACAAAGCGCATTTTTGTAATCTTCCGGTCCCGTTGTCCGCTGTATCTCCCCGCCGCGAAAGCAGGCGGCGCGGAGGATGCCGCTCCCACCGGGGCTATTACCAGAGCCCTGGCACGCTTTGCAGGCTGTAGGATTCACCACACTATTTCCTATTTCCGGAACAAAATATACTGTATTTATCCCTTTTCTGCAGAAAAGCCAAGTTTTTCAATCAGGTCGATAAGCCTTGAAGAATAGCCAATTTCATTATCATACCAGCCCACCACCTTTACCATTTTATCAATCACGGAAGTCAGTTGCGCGTCAAATAAGCAGGAATGGCGGTTTCCCAGAATATCCACAGACACAATAGGATCCTCAGTATAAGCCAGTATTCCCTTGAGCGGGCCTTCAGCTGCAAACTTAAACGCGGCATTAATTTCCTCAATTGAAACTTCACGTTTCACATAGCAGGTAATGTCAGTTAGCGAACCGTCTGGCACAGGCACCCGTATGCCACCGCCGCCTATTTTACCCGCAAACTCAGGAAATATTTTAGTCAGCGCTTTGGCAGCTCCTGTTGTAGTAGGTACAATTGATTGTGATGCTGCCCTTGCCCTGCGGAGATCTTTGTGAGGCTGGTCATGCAGGGACTGGTCAGTAGTATAGGAGTGCACCGTTGTTATGTAAGCCTGACCTATGCCGCAAAGCTCATTAATGATTTTCATCATTGGCGCCGCGTTATTAGTAGTACAGCTGGCATTAGATATAACCGTTTCCGTCCCGTCCAGTATATCGTCGTTAACACCCAGTACAATGGTTTTTATACGGTCATCTTCAGGCGGGGCAGAAAGGATTACTTTTTTTGCGCCAGATAAAATATGTTTCTGGGCATCTTCGGTGTTTTTAATCCTTCCGGTGGCTTCTATTACAATATCCACACCATATTTTTTCCAGTCAATATCCGCTACATCTTTATAGCTTAAAAAAGCAAAATAGATACCATCCACAAGTAAACCATCATCAGTGTACGATACATCGTTTTGTAATATGCCGTGAATGCTGTCATACTTCAGCAGGTGCGCCATGGTTTTGGCATCGGCAATGTCATTTATGGCAGCCACTTCAATTGTTGGGTGGTCCAGCAGCAGCCGGAAAAGGTTGCGCCCTATCCGCCCGAAGCCATTAATCGCAATTCTTGTTTTTGTGGTCATGTATCAGCCGTAAAGTACGTAAAATAGAAAAGTAACCAATTACCTGAAACTTTAAAACCTGAATCAAAGTATATGCTTCTGCGCCTTGTAAGAAGAACGTACCAGCGCCCCGCTTTCTACATGGCGGAACCCAAGGCCAAGGCCTATCTGTTCATATTTTTTAAACTGGTCCGGGGTAATAAACTCTTTTACCGGCAGGTGCTTTTTGCTCGGCTGGAGGTACTGGCCAATAGTCAGTACATCAAGGTTTACGGCGCGCAGGTCATGCATGGCCTGTATCACTTCTTCTTCAGTTTCCCCAAGGCCCAGCATAATCCCCGACTTGGTGCGGTTTATGCCGCTGGCCTTCAGGTACCGCAATACTTCCAGGCTGCGCTCGTATTTTGCTTGTATACGTACTTCACGGGTTAGCCTTTTTACAGTTTCCATATTGTGAGACACTACTTCCGGAGCCACTTCTACAATACGGTCAATATTTCGCTCTATGCCCTGGAAATCCGGGATTAGCGTTTCAAGCGTGGTATTAGGGTTCATCCTTCGGATGGCTTTTACAGTCTCCGCCCAGATTATGGAGCCGCCGTCTTTAAGGTCATCGCGGTCCACACTGGTAATCACAGCATGCTTTATATTCATGATTTTTATGGAGCGTGCTACTTTTTCAGGCTCATCCCAGTCTACTGTTTCCGGCCTGCCGGTTTTCACCCCACAAAAGCCGCAGGAGCGGGTGCAAATGTTTCCTAGTATCATAAAGGTTGCCGTACCCTCGCCCCAGCATTCGCCCATATTAGGGCAGCTGCCGGAGGTACATATTGTATGCAGCTTGTACTTGTCTACAAGGCCGCGAAGTTCGGTATATTTTTGTCCGGTAGGAAGCTTTACGCGCAGCCATTTAGGCTTCGGTGTCAGCATTCCATTGGAGGCTGTCGGCCTCGCGCTGTCTAAAACAGTTTCCATAGTAAAAACATTAGGGTACAAAGATACGGTATATTTATTTTTTTACTACACCCATCATTACCTTATAACCTGTTATATAAAATCTGCAATGTGTCGCCAAAAAAATAAGGCTATCTCATTAAAATAGCCTTACTTTAAATTGAAGTGGTTTAAACTTATTTGTTAAATAAAAAAGGGTTG
>NZ_NOXV01000292.1 GCF_002251835.1 Flavobacterium cyanobacteriorum | reverse complement strand
CTAAAATCTACTTGGCCTGTTGCACTTATAACTTGAACATGGCATTTGATAAAAATTTAAAAGCATGTTTTTTCTAACCGGAGACGTTGTTGCGGTAATGGGATTTGTATTAGCAATAACGTCTGTTATTGCAATATGCATATCCCTGATCTTAAGGATTATATTTAAAACAGGGCTTAGGACTTACTGGTATTTTTTGATTGGCTTTATATTAACAATGATGTTGTTTTTACTCTTTATGACGAATCTTGAATATATATTATAAAAAATCCTGCCATATTAATGACAGGATCCTGTATAAGCTATATAGCAAAGATTACTCTTCAGTTTTTACTTCTTCTGTAGCAGGTGCTTCTTCAGCAGCGGCAACCTCATCTTTAGATACAAGGCCTTTAGCCTGGAGCATGTTGTACCAGTTCAGTATCTTTTTTATGTCTGACGCATAAACACGGTCTTCGTCAAATTCAGGAAGCACTTCGCGAAAGTACGGCTCCAGTTTTGCATTATCTTCCTTATGGGAAATAGCTGGGCCGTTATCTTCTTTTTCAGCAATTTTACGGAAAACCTCTGCCAGCTTTATTTCACCTTCATAAGTATACACTGATATTTCTGACAGCAGGCTTACGTTGCTCCTCAGGCCTACAGTTATTTTTTTTCCGTCAATTAAAGATTCAGCTACAAAACCTGTCCTGGTCTGGAGTTTTAAGGCATACAGCCCCGGTTTTCCTGAAATGGCTAATATTTTGTCAACACTCATTTTTAAGATTTTTAAGGAAGGCAAATATCTAATCTTTGCCCTAAAAAACAAAAATTATCTGCCTTTTTTAGCAATAAATTTCATTTTATAATCTGGCCTTGCTTTGCCCTCCATAATGTTTTGGAGCTTCTTTTGTATAAGGCGTTTTTTGAGGGACGAAATCCTGTCGGTAAACAATATTCCTTCAATATGGTCATATTCATGTTGTATTACCCTTGCTATTAAGCCATCATACTCTTCTGTGTGCTTATTAAAATCCTCATCATAATATTCAATAGTGATGCGCTCATGGCGGTATACATCCTCGCGCACATCAGGTATGCTCAGGCAGCCTTCGTTAAACCCCCACTCTTCCCCTTCTTCCTTAAGTATCTTTGCGTTAATAAAGGCCTTCCTGAAACCTGCCAGCTGCTCCTGCTCCTCTTTCGGCAGGTCTTCATCTTCACTGAAAGGCTTGGTATCCACAATAAAAAGGCGGATGGATAGCCCAACCTGAGGGGCTGCCAGCCCTACACCATAAGCATTATACATGGTTTCATACATGTCTGCAATTACCTGCTCCAGGTTGTGGTAGTCCTTAGTTATTTCTTCGCCCCTTTTCCTCAGTACAGGGTCGCCATATCCTACTATTGGTAAAATCATATCAAAAAAAACTTTATGCAGTGGGCAAAAGTAATAAATATAAACGATTATGTACCTAAAATATTACAGCAGTCCAAATGCTAAAATTTTGTGAGGATTAACGCAACAGGCAGCAATAAAGCAGGGTGTTTAGTACCTTTGCGGCACAGCATTGCTTATGACAGGAAACGTACGGCGATTTACGGATGATACTAATTTTACAAAGGCGCTTATAGTTACTTTTGCGGCCGTGCTGCCCGTACTTATACTGGCACGTACCGGCAGGTTTGAAACCGGGTTTACTATTGCCATAGGGGTTTTCCTTGCCTACCCTGCCGATATTCCGAGCAACCTGAAGCACCGGGCCAAAGGCCTTCTAGTGGCTTCGGTTATAGTAGCAGGGTGCAACCTGCTGGTTAACGTGCTGCATCCGCTGCCCTGGCTGTTTTATCCACTCATCACGCTACTGGTATTTTTCCTGTCCATGATCTCAGTGTACGGGCAGCGGGCTACCATGGTGTCTTTTTCAGGATTGCTGGCAGTGGCGCTGGCTACAGGCCACCTTAAATCCGGCTGGGACATCCTCTGTAATGCAGGCCTGCTTTTGTGTGGCGGCCTTATATATACTGCTGTTTCTCTGCTGTTTAATTCCCTTAGCCCGCACCGATATACCGAATTGCAGCTTGCCGAATGTATACGGCTCACTGCAAAGTACATGAAACTGCGGGGCGACCTCTGGGATGCTAATGCCGACAGGGCAAAGATTACTGAAAAACAGTTGTCCCTGCAGGTGGAAATAAATACCATACATGAAAACCTGCGCGAGGTATTACTACGCAGCCACACGGCCGAAGGCACATCAGGCCAAACGCGTAAAATGCTGCTGGTATTCATTTACCTGTTGGAAATACTGGAGCTTGCGCTTTCAACCTCTTTTGACCACAGTAAGCTGCATAATGCCTTCAAAGGCCACGGCAAGGTGCTGGACACTTACCAGAACCTGGCGTATAATCTGGCAGCAGCATTAAAAAGAGTTTCAAAAAGGCTGGAAAACAAAAAGAAGTACACCCCGAAACACCAGCTGTTGCAGGACCTTGAGGCTTTTGAGAATGCCATAAAGGAATATGAAGCCGAAGTTGGTGGCGAAGCCGCACAGGAGGGGGTATGGATGCTTACCAATATGCTGCACTATGCCGAAAAGCAGGTGGAGAAGATAAAAATAGTGGAGCGGGCCTTTACACAGCATATTGACCTGAAAGACCTTAAAGGCAAAGACAGGGACCTTGAAAAATTCCTCGCGCCTGAATATTACCCATTCCGGACGCTGAAGGAAAATTTAGGTTTTTCCTCAACAATATTCAGGCACTCGCTCAGGCTTACCATAACCATTGCGCTCGGATTCATCATCGGGCTCATCTTTCCACTGCAAAATGTGTACTGGATCCTTTTAACTATAGTAGTGATTATGCGCCCCGGCTACGGGCTTACCAAACAACGCTCTTACCAGCGTATTACAGGGACCATTATAGGTGGTATAATTGCTTTTGCTTTTTTAAGCTTTGTCAATAATACAATAATCACCGGCACCCTTTCCGTAGTATGCATGATACTGGGTTTTACGTTTACCGCCATCAACTACCGTATAGGCGCCACTTTTGTAACCATGTATGTGATTTTTATTTACAGCATGCTGGACCCTAACGTGTCCGATGTCATACAATACCGCATAATAGATACTGCCATAGGGGCAGGCCTGGCCTTTGTAGCCAACTATTTTTTATGGCCGGCATGGGAATTCATCAACCAGCCCGTTTATATAAAAAAATCAATTGAGGCCAACAGGGACTACCTCAATGAAATAGCGCTGCTGTATAATAAAAAAGAAGGTGTAAACACGTCTTACCGGCTCGCCAGGAAAAACGCCTTCATCGAAATCGGCAACCTTATGCAGTCCTACCAGCGCATGACACAGGAACCGAAATCTAAACAAAAACAGCTACAGCAGGTATATAAGCTGGCGGTACTGAACCACACGTTACTTTCATCGCTGGCATCACTGGGCACGTACATACAATCCCATAAAACTACCAGGGCGTCTGAAGCTTTTAATGTTGTAGTGCGCACTGTAACCCAAAACCTGGAACACGCCATTGCCCTGCTTAATATGGATATCCCGGCACAAACAAATACTGAAAATAACAAACAGGAACTGGCCATGCGCTTTACCGAACTGAAGAACATACGCTCACGCGAGCTGCAGGAAGTACACATTACTGCCGAAGAGGAATTCAGGCTGCGGATGCAGGAGGCACAACTGGTCATTGAGCAGCTCGTATGGCTCAACAGTTTATCAGAAAGGATAGTAAAAGCCGCGAAGCAGCTCACGGTAGTAAAATAATCCCCCCGATAAGCCGGCTCCTCATCCCATCCTGCATGACCCCATGTCATTTTTATCCTTTGGAGCAGCCGTCATTAAGGCCTTTTTGCCGGGGCGGGTCCCGTTGTCCGCTATATCTCCCCGCCGCAAAAGCGGGCGGCAGGGAGGATGCCGCTCCCACCGGGGCTGGCAACAAGAGCCGGTGATAGTCGGTAACTTCTCCCCGGGTAACAACAGCCAGGATATTAAGCGATTTTATTTCGTGACAGGTAATCCCTCAGCATTATTGTTGCCGAAATTTCATCAATCAGGGCTTTGTTTTGACGCTTTTTTTTGCTTAGGCCGCTGTCAATCATTGCCTGGAATGCCATTTTGCTGGTAAAGCGCTCATCCACCCGGTCAACAGGCATCTCAGGGAACATGGTTTTAAACTTCTCCACAAAGGCGTTAATGAGCGGTGCGCTTTCCGATGGCTCGTTGTTCATCTGCTTTGGCTCACCAATAATTACTTTCTCCACGCGCTCCTTTTTAAAATAGTCTTCAAGGAAATCTAAAACCGTTTCCGACGGTATAGTGGTAAGCCCGGAAGCAATGATCTGCAATTCGTCAGACACGGCTATGCCCGTGCGTTTTATTCCGTAATCAATGGCGAGGATGCGGCCCCCCCCCGCCCCTCCGAAGGAGGGGTGACTGCCACTCTTGCTGAAAAAATTTCCCATACATTATCTCGTTTTTGTTCCCCCTTTGGGGGTTATGGGGCGGCCCATACGCAAAAGTAATGGAAAAACCACCTGCCTGCCTCCCCGCTCCCACGATTCTTTCAGCGCCTCACGAATCAGGTCAACAGGATCCTGACCGTTATTCTTTTTCTTGTAGTGCTGCGTGGCCGACCACGTTTCGAGGTAGCCCGTAAGCTGTTCAATACTCCATGTGAAACGGGCTTCAAACTTTTCTACTTCAATTTCTTCAAAAGGGAAAGGTATAGTTTCGTAATTTTCATCGAGGTAACGCCGCTCCGGGTCCCAGTATGGCCCTACAATGTCATGATAGAACCTGCTGAGTATGGTATGGGAGTGTTCATTGGTCCTGAATAAACCGTAGCCAATAACGGCAAAAACTCCTCCGGGTTTCAGGGTCCGGTATACCTCACGATAAAATGCGTTAAAATCAAACCAGTGTATGGCCTGTGCCACCACTATCAGGTCAAATTGATGCTCCTCAAATTCAGTTTCTTCAGCTTTAGATTTTTTGTAGATAATGTTATCAGCTTTGGCCGCATGCTCCAGCTGCTTCTTACTGATGTCAGTAGCATACACTTCTTTAAAATATTCTGACAGCGCTTTGGCTACCTGCCCGTTTCCTGTGGCTACATCCAGCGCTGTGCCCCTGTTTTCAACAAATGATACAATATATTCTATCATTTCCGGCGGGTATGTGGGGCGGAATTTAGAGTAGTCTTTGGCTTGTGTGGAGAAGTTGTCTTTCATTATCAGCGGCTTTACAGTAAAGATAAATAGAAACCCGCAAAAGAGGAAATATTTAGCAGATTGTTATCTTTGCCTAAAACTTTTTACAATGAACAACCTACAAACCATTATAGAGCAGGCCTGGGAAAACCGCGCCCTGCTTCAGGAAGAGAACACAACCAATGCCATACGTGAAGTTATTGAACTGCTTGATGCGGGCAAGCTCCGCGTAGCTGAACCTATTGAAAACGGCTGGCAGGTAAACGAATGGGTGAAGAAGGCTGTGGTAATGTACTTCCCGATACAGAAAATGGAAACCCTTGAGGCGGGAATATTCGAGTACCATGATAAAATGCCGCTGAAGCGTAACTATGCTGAAAAAGGCATACGTGTGGTACCGAATGCTGTAGCCAGGCACGGTGCGTATATATCTTCAGGCGTAATCCTGATGCCAAGCTATGTTAACATAGGCGCTTACGTAGATGAAGGCACCATGGTTGACACCTGGGCAACTGTGGGCAGCTGCGCGCAGATTGGCAAGAACGTACACCTTAGCGGCGGTGTGGGCATAGGCGGTGTACTGGAGCCGTTGCAGGCAGCCCCGGTTATTATTGAAGATGGCGCTTTTATAGGCTCACGCTGTATTGTAGTTGAAGGTGTGCGTGTTGAAACCGAGGCTGTGCTTGGCGCTAATGTGTGCCTCACCGCATCAACAAAAATAATCGACGTTATCGGCGATGAGCCTGTGGAAATGAAGGGTGTTGTCCCTGCCCGCAGCGTGGTGATACCGGGCAGCTATACTAAAAAGTTTGCGGCAGGAGAATACCAGGTGCCATGCGCACTTATTATTGGCAAACGCAAACCGTCAACCGACCTGAAAACTTCGCTAAACAACGCACTGCGTGAGTATGACGTAGCGGTTTAATTATTTTAAATGAAGAATTTTGAATTTTAAATTATGCGTGAAGTTCATTTATAATTTAAAATTCAAAATTTATAATTACTTCTTCTTCAGTTTTCGCTTAAAATATTTCTTTTTGGTAATCCGGCGCTTAAAGTCAAGAGTACTGCCAAGCAGCATGCTGTGCAGCTTTTCGTAAGGCTGTCCGCTTAATTCCGCATATTTTGCGGCAATTATCTTAACCATTGTCCTGCTGGGCCATAATTTCCTGAAGTTAGCCATACGGACCTCTATTCCCATATCCTGAAACTTCATGCGGTTAAGGTCGATGAGGTAAAAGTCATACTCTCCGTTGCCTTTATTTACAATAAGCGTATTGCCGGGGGAATGGTCCAGGAAGTTTACCCGGGCTTCATGCATACGGTAGGTAAACGCCGTAAACTGCTCCAGGATGTTTTGCCTGTCCGGAAACAGCGGGTTGTGTATCAGTTCGCGGAAAGTAAAATCATACTCAATATGGCTACAAATGTAGTAGCTGTCTTTTAACATCAAAGCAGCCTTATCCTCAATATAAGCCACAGGCTTAGGCGTAAGGATGTTATGGCTTAAAAGATATTTTGCATACTCAAAAGACCGCTTGGCCTTAGACGGCCTGAAGATGCCATATATTATACCTTTTAGCAAACCGGGCTTTTTAAAATACTTGATATTGACCTTTTCCCCTTTAAAAAAATTAGTCTTAATAGTGTTACGTGAACCCTTAACCAGCAGTGTGCCCTCCTTATCAAAATCGTCTGCCAGCCTTAGCAGTAATTGCCGGTCGGCTGAATATTCGGGGAGGGTGTAAATGTTAAAAGGCATTATCAAATTTTATCCCAAAAGTAGAAAAAAAGTACTACATTGCGGGCTAACCAAAAAACAAACTTACGACTTTAGCATGAATATCATTGATAGGTTCCATAACTGGAGGCGAAAGCTCCGCTGGAACAAACAATACAGGAGAGGGCGCTGGGAAAGCCTGAAAACCGGAAAAGAACTTACGCGCTACACAACAATTATCCGATACCTTACGGATTATGGAAAGCAGAACCCTTCCATCCTGGACATTGGCTGCGGTGAAGGTGTCTTAAACGAGAAGCTGCCAAAGGACTATACGTACAGCTACTTTTTAGGGATAGATTTTTCAAAAGTTTCTATTGAAAAGGCAATTTTAAAAAATTTTCCTAATGCTGAATTCCAGTGCCGGGACATACATAATTTTAACCCTGAGAGGAAATTTGATGTGATAGTATTTAATGAAGTATTTTATTACATCCATGAAAAAGAAAGGATGAATGTACTCCAAAAAATGATAAGCCATCTTGAAGATAATGGTATTATAATAGCATCCATATATAGGGAAGCCCCACACTTATGGAAGTTTTTTGATGATACACTTGAAAATATCAACTTTGTTACGGTTAGGACAGAGGAAGAACTGCGCTATTGGCAAATAGGGGTTTATTGTAAGAAAGGCTGTAAGGAAAATATAACGCAAATGGTTGGTAGCAGTCAATGAGAAAGAAAATCCTTATTATCCAGAACAAAAGGATTGGCGATGTGCTGATAGCTTCTGTTATAGCCAATAATTTTAAAGCCAAATATCCTGACAGTATTGTACACCTTATGGCTTATGATTTTACAGAAGGTGTGGTAATGCACAACCCAAATATAGACAAATTTATCCCGCTGGATGAAAAGGAACTGAAAAAGCTGCCTAACCTGTGGAAACTCATAAAGCAGGTACGCCGGGAGAAGTATGACATTATATTTGACCCCTATTCCAAAACCCAGAGCAGGCTCATCTGTAAGTTTTCGGGCGCTACAATGACTATTGGCAATAAGAGCCGGAAGAAATTCGGCAACTGGGGCTACTACACAAACCCTACTGAGCCACCCAAGGAAGCCACCCATATTGCCGGAAAGGCTATTGAAGACCGGATACACCTTTTGCAGATGGCCGGGAATTTTGAGCCGCTGGATTATGCCCCAAAAATTTTCTTGTCTGAAGCCGAAAAACGGGAAGACTGGCTTGGAAAATATAAAGATAAAAAAGTAGTAGTATTGGGTGTATTGGGCAGTACACCCCAAAAATCAATGCCCTATGATTACGTAGCAAGCATGGTGGATTTTATAACTGCAAATCATGATGTGTACGTGCTGTTCAATTATTCGCCGCACCAAAAGGAAGAAGCGATGAAAATTTATAATATGTGCACGAATAAAGAGCGTATTATTGTCGATATTTATGCCCCCACCATACGGGACTTTATTAAACTGATGTACCACTGCAGCGCGCTTGTGGCCAATGAAGGCGGCACCGTGCACATAGCCAAAGCGCTTAACAAGCCTACATTTACTATTTTTTCACCTTATGTGCACAAATCGCACTGGGCCAGTTTTGAAGACGGCAGGTTTCACAAAAGTGTACACCTGATGGATACCAAGCCGGAGCTATTTGATGATTATTCTTATGAAAAGCGCAAAGAGATGGAGAAAGACCCAACGGCACTCTACCGCCAGCTTACACCCGAAATAATACTGCCTGAGCTCGATGCTTTTTTGAAAGCCAATCTTTAATTATATCAGGATGTATCTACAGGCAGGATAAGTGCTGCCGGCATGGCACACTCCGGAGAGTTTGTGCAGTAATGATTAAGAGGGATAGTGCCTTACTATGAGGATTTTATTTCTTAATCCCGAATGCCGTCCACCTTATTTTTTTTTCCTTAACTTCTTTACGTATGGCGAGGTTAGCTGCCAGTGATTCGGGTGTTTTGTAGCCACGGGCATGGTCAAGGTGCAGGACTATTGCTTTGTGACGTATCTGCTTGCCCTTAACTCCATAATTTTCAAGGCGCTCACCAAACTCACGGTCAGGCCCGCCATATTTCATCCGTTCATCATAGCCATTAATAGCTATCATATCTTCCCTGAATGCCGAAGAATTACAATTATTAAAAGATGGTGTTGTAGTAGTTATTGTATCTAAAATAGATGAAAGTATGGAACCGGAAGTGAGCTTTAAGGTTTGTGAAAAACCAAGCCTGTCAATGCTGCGGAGCCACGCGGCATTAAAGCAACGCTGTGTGGTTATATCATCTTTTATGATGGCCTTACTGGTCTTCATGGAAAGTTTACAATAACCACCGGAAAGAAACCTGCCTTTTTCTGCATATTTCGCATGTACTTCCACAAAATCGGCCCGCGGTATGCAGTCGCCATCGGTCATAATAATATATTCATGGGCCGCTTCAACAATAGCCACATTAAGTATTTCCTGGCGCCTGTATCCTTCATCCGGGTGCCACAGGTGGCGTAGCGGTACCGGATAATCTGCTGCATAACGATCTATAAGTTCTTTGGTTGAAGGCCGTGAACCGTCGTCAGCTATAATAAGTTCAAAGTCCTTATATGTCTGCACACTATACCCTATCAGCACTTTTTCAAGCCATTCTTCTGCATTGTATGTACTTACTACTACTGATATCTTCATTATTTATCTACTGTTTGCCCTGAGGCACATTGTACTGTATTTTATTTGTCTTGGCCTCAACCGGCTGCTCAGGGGGCCATGCCCACATAAGTCTTCTTTCCATCCTGACGCATTTTGTGAATTCCATTGGGAATCCGGAGGAACAAGCCTGTTCAATATACTTCCAAATAAACCAGACCTGCTTCCGCTACCCGGCCTGATAAAACATTTACCCGAATATATATCTTCACGGCTGATACCGTCAAATAGCGCTTGCGGAATCATGGTAACGCCTCCTGTGAGGTAAAAGCCCTCTTCCCTGTATTTTATATGCTGTTCTACAAAATCATTTCTTGGTATAGCACCGGCATCAGCCAAGAGTAAATAGTTTGTAGTACAGTAAGGCAATGCGGTGTCAATTACAGTACCGTTGCTTTGGTTATCCACTGCCCTCACAGAAAAGAATAGTTCTTCCTGCAATTCTTGGGGCACTTCAGCATTACCAATAATAACCATTTCAAAATTTCTGTAGGTTTGTGTATTGTAGCCCCAAAGTACCTTTTTAAGCGCCTCAGCATGGCTATA
This sequence comes from Flavobacterium cyanobacteriorum, assembly GCF_002251835.1. Classification (GTDB taxonomy): domain Bacteria; phylum Bacteroidota; class Bacteroidia; order Flavobacteriales; family Flavobacteriaceae; genus Flavobacterium; species Flavobacterium cyanobacteriorum. The sequence goes on along the minus strand of NZ_NOXV01000292.1, from coordinate 16,830 downwards.
ACCTGATAATACTACAGAAATATTGTTTTGCATGCCGCAAAGATAAATTTTTTTTTAGTTTTGTGAAGACGAAAAAATCCTGAATGGCAAAGCTATCGGTTATCATACCAACTCATAATGAAGAAAGTTATATTGAAGACGCTATACGGTCAGTAGCTTTTGCAGATGAGATTATTGTCATAGACTCCTATAGCAATGACAGCACCAGGCAACGCGCCCTTAACATGGGATGCAGAGTGCTTGAGCGTAAATTTGACAATTTTTCCGCACAAAAAAACTTTGCATTAGCCGAGGCTAAAGGCGACTGGATATTATTTATTGATGCCGATGAGAGGGTAACACAACTGCTGAAGCAGGAGATAACTGACGTGCTCAAGAAACCTTCCTACAACGGTTATACCCTTGCTTTCCCCCATTTTTACATGAACCGTTTCCTGTACCATAAGGTGGACAGGGTAGTAAGGCTGGTAAAAAATAAAAATATAGCCTTCACAGGCGATGTACATGAAAAATTGAATTTTGAAGGAAAGGCAGGAACGCTGGAGAATTTTATGATTCACTATACCTACAAAGGCCTCTTCCACCTGCTGAGCAAAAAAGATTCCTATGCATGGTTCCAGGCGTCAATGTCAGTAAAAAAAGGGAAAAAGGTTACTTACCTTCACCTGATATTCAAGCCCCTTTACCGGTTTTTTCATACTTATATAATCAAAAAAGGCTTCCTGGACGGTGTTCCGGGGCTTGCCCTGGCCAGTATGAATGCCTATGGTGTTTTGTCGCGTTATGTGAAGATGATGCTGATACAGAAAGGTTTAAAATAGCTTCGTATGCTGCTTTCTCAGGAAAATAACCCCTGTATCTCTGTGCAATCCATGTAACACTCTTTTTATCTGGCATATAGCTTCAGAACAGCTTCCCGAACCGGATCTTTAGCCTGAACCTGAGAAGGCTCCACTCTCCTCTGACATCTATACGGTTTATCTCAAAATTATCCTTAAAAGGAAATGTATTGACCCTGTTCCCTATCCTGAAACCCATCCTGATACCGTTTGATTCCAATATTTTTTTGAAATAAGATTTGGCTGGCTCCTGCTTAGGAAAATTACCATACGGATAGGCTACGGCCGGATATACCTTCAGGCCTGAAGCTTCTATAATCTGCCGGGATGCCATAAAATCCTGATGTATCTCCTCTTCAGAGAGCGACGCGTATGGGCGGTGCAGGAATGAATGATGCCCAAACTCAACAACTTCGGGATCAATAGATTTAAGATGCTCAGGAGTCATGATCTTTTCAGTCCCCGGATTATTCCACGCGTCTGTTTTTCCTAAGAAAGCAAAAGGGATAAAAAAAGTAGCCCTGAAGCCATATTGTTTAAGAAGCCTTACAGCGGCAAGCTGGTTTTGCGTAACATCATCAAAAGTAAGCACCACAGTTTTTCGGGTAAGGGATGTAAGGCCTTGCAGTTCGGAAAGATGGCAGGATACATAACCCTTGTTCTTAAGGTATTTTAACTGTTGTTCAAATTTTTCCAGGGAAATAGTGAGGCCCTTGCCGGCAGAGGGATCCTGGCAAATGTTATGGTACATCAAAACACTCAGTCGCTGCATAGATTTTTTTTAATTCCGTAAAGGTATATTATTATATTTGCCAATATATTAAATTTTATGACTGGTACCAGTTCACGTCCAAAAATATCAGCCTTAGCCATAACTTTTAATGAAGAAGATAATATAAAGCGGTATGTGCAGAGCCTGTCTTTTGCGGATGAGATTATTATTGTTGATTCGTTAAGCACTGATAAAACCACCGAAATAGCCCGGGAACTGGGTGTAAAGGTAATTACTAAAGCATTCCTGAATTTTTCTGAACAGCGGAACTTCGCTTTGCAGCAGGCCTCGCACGACTGGATTTTGTTTTTTGACCTGGACGAAGTAGTAACGCCTGAGCTTGAGCACGAAATAAATAAAGTCCTGGCTGCCGATGAGGGTGTGATAGCCTACCACGTGAAAAGGAAATTCCACTTTATGGGCAGGCACATCCGTTTTGGCGGCTGGCAGACAGACAGGGTGGTGCGCCTTTTTAATAAGAACTTTTGTTCCTATAGCGGGCTTGTACACGAAAAACTTAATACCAACGGGCCTGTAGGCATATTGAAGGAAAAAGTGAACCACTACAGCTATAAAAGCTTTGATAATTATAACGGTAAACTCACGCTATACAGCAAGCTCCAGGCTGAAAGCCTGTATAACAAGAAAAAAAGGCCAAATGCCTACCACTTCTTTTTCAGGCCGTTTTACAGGTTTTGCTGGCAGTATTTTTACAGGCTGGGCATACTTGACGGCAAAGAAGGGTTTATACTGGCCTACGTACATGCTTTTTCTGTTTTCAAGCGGTACCTACAACTGTGGATGAAATACCGAAAAATTGCGTAAGATGAAAACAATTTTTCTGGAATCACATAACATAAGCAACAGGGCCGGGGGACTGGGCACATTTAACTATGAACTTATAAGAGGTTTAAGGAATAATGACCTTAACGGCCTTGATATATGGCTCACCGCAAAAAAGCCTAAAGAGCTGGAAAAAGAGTTTGGAAGCGTATTTAACTATTATCAATATAAACCATTACAAAGGCATTCATTGTTCAGGATAAAGAAAAAACATGACCTATGGCATTCCCTGAACCAAAATACTAAAATAGAGCCTTATAAAGTTTCCAAATACCTGCTGACGGTTCATGATGTGAATTTTGTAGAAGAAGAATCTGCCGATATGAATCATGAACATAATAAACGTTTTACAAAAAAACTGGAACGTGCCTCCGCCATTACCTACATAAGTGAATTTGCCAAAAAACAGGCACACAGGTATTTTGATATACCAAAAATTCCTGAGTATGTGATCTATAACGGCAATCCTATAACATATTTCACTGATACTTCGGACTATATATCCAAAGTACCTTCAGAAAAGCCTTATATATATAGCCTTGGGGATTTTCAGGAGCGAAAAAATTTTCTGTCGCTCATAAAGATGATTTCTTTAATCCCTGATTTTAATCTCGTGATATCAGGAAATAATAACCATGAATACGGCAGCATAATTAAAAACTACATCAGTGACAATAACTTAACTGACCGTGTATTTCTGACAGGTAAAGTAGACGAAACCGGTAAGCAGTTTTATATGAAAAACTGTATTGCTTTTGCTTTTCCGTCAATACGGGAAGGATTTGGGCTGCCGCCTGTTGAGGCCATGAAGTTTGGCAAGCCTGTTTTTTTATCAAACCTTACGTCGCTGCCTGAAATTGGCGGTGATGCGGCTTACTACTGGGACAACTTTGACCCCGAATACATGATGCAGCGCCTGCTGGACGGCCTTACTGATTTTGAAAATAATAAAGCACAACGGGAAGCAACGCTAAAAAAAAGAGCCGATTTTTTTAACTGGGACAGGAGTGCAGCAGAGTACCTCAAGGTATATAGATCATTATTATAACCAGAAGATGTTATGGGAAAAGACTTCGATGTATCTGTGATTATTATCAATTATAACTCTTCGGGTTATACTGTGGAATGTGTAAAATCAGTCCTGGAAAAAACCAGTAGTACAATTTCTGCAGAAATAATCATTGTTGATAATAATTCCCGCCCTGAAGATTACTCTGCGCTTGAATTGAGGCTCGCAAAACAGGATAATATAAGACTGGTAAGAAGCCGCATAAATATAGGTTTCGGGGCAGGAAACATGCTGGGGGCACAGTTTGCACAAGGCCAGTACCTGCTATTCCTTAACAATGATACCCTCCTGATGAATGATTGCCTGAGCATACATATTGATTTTCATAAAAATCATCCTGAAGCAGGCGTAACAAGCGCTCAGAACTTTAATGAACAAGGAAAAGCCGTCCCTTCTTTTGATCATAACAAGGGTATCCGGAAGTTAATTTTTGGAAGGAGTTTTTTGGAAAAATATTATCCTGCCACACATCCTAAACGCAAAAGCATCCCTACAGATACAATCCGGACAGATTTTATAAATGGGGCATTTATGTTTTTTAAATCGCGACATTTTGGCCTGGTTGGCGGATTTGATACTAATATTTTTCTCTATTTTGAAGAAATGGATATAAGCCACCGCCTGCTCAGGAACGGATTAAAAACATACCTGCTTCCTCAATCGCAAATTGTGCATTTTCAGGGTGCGAGTTCAGTAAAATCGGTTGCCATGAACAGGGAGGGCCTAATATCCTATTTGTATGTCATAAAAAAGAACTATCCTTATCTTAAGTTCTTATTTATTAAATATTACCTGTTATTCACTTTCTTTTTGAAACCCAAAAAATGGGACACCATAGGTACGGTTTTAAGGAGCGTAAATCTTGACGAGTCGTTAAAACAAAAACAAGTATTTACTAATTAAAGTTTCGGGTAAATTCGTGCTAGTCTTTCAACGTATCAATAACGTTTTGTTCTGCCGCTGCAATAGAAAACGGTTCAATGACTTTAGAAGAATAATCACTGATTTCTTCCCATAGCTTTTGATTGAAATAGAGGTTTATTATTTTTTGCGCAAAATCATGTGCTGTATCTGCCACAATCTCCCTCTCAAAATCACCGAGGTCAAAACCCTCAGCGCCTATTGATGTTGTAATAAGAGGCAGGCTGTTCTCAAGGCTTTGCCCAATTTTACCCTTGATTCCTGCCCCAAATCTGAGTGGCGCCACAAACAATCGTGCTTCCCCAAAATACGGTACTATATCTTCTACATAGCCGGTGACGCTAATCCTGTCAGACTGCAAAGATTTTACAACATCAGTAGGGTTGCTCCCCACTATCGTAAGTTTAATTTCAGGGTGTTGTTCCCATACCCGGGGCAAAATTTCTTTACAAAGATATACAGCGGCATCCTCATTAGGTTTGTGCCTGAAACCGCCAACAAACAGCAAACCCCTACGTTCCCTAAAAGTTTTGCCTTTACTGCTGATGGCTGCAAAATCATGAACATTGCTTATAACCTTCATCTTTTCAGCATCTTTATAAAATGCCAGGAGTGCTTCCTTGTCTTTTTCGGAAATAACTATTATCCTGTCTGCTTTACGGCAGTTATCGAGCTCCAGCGCAAGCTGCTTTTCGGCTTTTTCGTCCACTTTTTTATCATTATTTACTTCTGCTTCCCTCTTAAGCCTGAGATAATGAAAGTCAACCATATCAAATATAACCCGGATCTTCGGATTTAGCCTTTTCACTACCGGGTAATATTTATTAAAGATATCGGGCCTGTGCAACCATGCAAAAGAAATATTTTTAGCTATTGCCTTTATGAAATCTTCCCTGGTTACAAGGTTACCCTTGCTATCAACTGCAGGCTCATAAACAGTAACACCCAGTTCTCTAAAATAGTACACATAGGTGTTATTGTACCTATATTCCTTATAATCAGGCAGGAGAAAAACACTATACCCGTTTTTAAGCAGGAGCTTTATAATTTCTGTAATCCTCCTTGAACCGGAATCTTTATCAAATTCTGGTATGATATAATCAATAATTAAGATACTTTTTTTGGTAGCATCCATTATAGAATAATCTATAACCCTCTGCTTTTTCTTAAGTTGATTTTGGAGTAACCTGAGCCTGAGGTAAAACTTGATCTTATTGTACATGTATTGTCAGCTTAAAGCGGACAAATATAGTATAATAAATATTTTTAAATCTACATTTGCATATTCAAACGTTATAAAACAGTATGCACAAAATTGCAATATTAATTAAAACTTATAAACCTGATTTTGACAGGGTAAAAATGCTGCTTGCTTCAATAGAACAATTTAATGCAGATGCCATACCTGTTTATATAAGCATTAATGATGATGATTTCAGTTTTTTTAAGCAACATCTTAAAACTCATGCTACACTATTAAAAGACAGTGATATATACCACTGTAAAATAACGGATCCTTGGCGATATCAGCAGGTGATTAAAACTAACTTTTATCGCCTTAATGTAGCTGAAAATTATTTGTGTATCGATTCTGACAGCCAGTTCATTAAAGAATTCAGGATTAGTGATTTTATGTATGATGATGACACTCCTTACACAATAATGCATGAATCTAAATCATTTCTTGAAATGGCTGAGAACATAGGGATGGATTCGCAAACAATATTTTTTAAACAAGCCGTTGACGTTACGCGAAAATTACTGGGTACACACGGGAAGTACTGGGACTATGGGCCCTCGCCCTACTTGTGGTCCTGCAAAGTATGGAGACACTTCAATGAAGTTTACTTAGCAGGTAAAGGCTTATCATTTGAAGATTTTTTTGAACAGATCATAAAAGAAGTACCTCCGTCTGAAACCGTTATATACGGGGAATACCTCCTCAAAGAGAGGCTGATTGAGATATATCCTGTAGAAGGATTTTTTAAAGTATATCATTTCAGCAAACAATACAGCATGGAAAAAAAACACCATGATATTGAAAAATTAAAAAAGATATATTTAGGTGTAATTTTCCAGAGTAACTGGCATGGTCACAAGAATCTGTTCTCAAAATTCTTTAATAAACTTTTTAAATGAAAGTCCTGATCATTTCACCCACACCTACCCACCCCACTAATGCCGGGAACCGTTTACGCATACTTTCTTTTTGCGAACTGCTGAAACAAAAAGGTATTGAAATACATTTTCTATATATTGACAATGAAGTAAGCGACATTGCGGTAATGGATAAATATTTTAATAATAACTTATACATTTTCAACCCTAAGAAGTACCTCAAGTCCCTCAACGTAGTGTATACTCTCAGGCATTTCATTTACCGTAAAAAGAAAAGGTTTATAAAGAAAATAAGGAACGTCTTTTTTTCCGGTAACTCCAGGTACAACTATTCCCTGGATTATTATTATGACCCTTTGCTTGACCATTATATTAAGAATTATCTTCTACCTATAGACTTCACGCATGTTTTGGCAGAATATGTGGTATACAGCAAAGCCTTTCTTAACTTTGGGGAAGATGTCCTTAAAGTTATAGACTTACATGACTCGTTGACAGACCGCTACAAAATATATCTTGAAAATAACAAAGTCCCTGAATTTTATTCTTTACATGCCGCCGAAGAATTAGAAGGTATTAACAGGAGTGATTATGCCATTGCCATACAAGCAAAAGATAAAGAGTATTATCAGCCCCGGGTCAAGGCTAAAATTGAAGTTATAGGACATATTACATCATCTAAAAAAATAGCTTCCGGAGACCACAATGCAATTCTGTTTGTAGGATCAGGAAATACAATTAATATAGATGGGATAAACCATTTCATAAAAAATGTATTTCCCTTAATCTTACAGGAAAATAATGCCTGTAAGCTAATTATTGCCGGTAATATTAACGGAGGGATACAGAAAATACTTCTTAATGAAAATATTATTTTTACCGGTAAATATGATGATCCTGAAAATATTTATAATAAAGCCGAAGTAGTAATTATCCCTGTCATATACGGTACAGGGCTTAAAATAAAAACAATAGAGGCCATCTCATTTGGAAAAGCAGTTGTTACCTATTTTGAAGGACTTAGGGGGCTTCCTGAGCCTTCGCCGGAACTGGAGTATTGTAAACTGGCAAAAACTGATGCTGAGTTTGCATATTATGTCTTGCAGTTATTGGCCGATAAACAATCACGTAAAACTATAGAAAATAATGCAATAGCCTTTATAAGGGATTATACTAAGTCCAATATAGATACCTTTGACAAAATATTTAATCAACACGTAATCATTAATGATTAAATTCCTCGACCTGCACAAAATAAACATGCTGCACCAGGATGAAACAGAGCAGCGGCTACTGAAAACCTTCAGGAGCGGCTGGTACCTTTTAGGCCAGGAAGTAAAGCAGTTTGAGCAGGAGCTTTCCGCTTACACCGGCTCCAAACATGCCATAGGCGTAGCCAACGGGCTGGATGCGCTTCGCTTAATCTTCAAAGCTTATATAGAGCTTGGGGAAATGCAGCCTGGCGATGAAGTTATTGTTCCTGCTAATACATATATAGCCTCAGTACTTGCAATTACTGATAATGGTTTGAAACCTGTTTTTACGGAGCCTGATATAAATACATATAATATAGATGTAGCCGGAATTGAGGAAAAAATCACTTCGCGCACAAAGGCAATAATGATAGTGCACCTTTACGGGCAGGCCGTGTTTTCATACGGGCTGGAACAACTGGCACAAAAGCATAACCTGAAGATTATTGAAGATAACGCACAGGCCATTGGTGCCAGGTGGAACGACATCAGTACAGGTAACCTTGGCGATGCCGCAGGGTTTAGTTTTTACCCTTCAAAAAATCTCGGCGCACTTGGCGATGCAGGTGCCGTAACCACCAGTGATGATATACTGGCAAAAACCGTGAGGGCGCTTGCCAACTACGGCTCCGGCGAAAAGTACATCAATAATTATCAGGGCCTGAACTCAAGGCTTGATGAAATACAGGCCGCAGTACTGAATGTGAAACTAAAATATCTTGACGCCGAAAATGTAAGGAGGCGGGAAATTGCCGGCTACTATATACAGAATATAAACAATCCTGGTATTATACTGCCCCAACCCCCTGAAGACGGAACAAATCATGTATGGCACCTGTTTGTAATAAGGACAAAAGAAAGAAACAGGCTGCAGGCATACCTGCTCAATAAAGATATACAGACACAAATACATTATCCTGTACCGCCACATAAGCAGCAGGCTTACAGGGAATATAACCACCTTTCTTTCCCGGTAACAGAAACGATACATAATGAGGTGCTGAGCCTGCCCATAAGCCCGGTATTGACCCTGGAAGAAGCAAGGACAGTAGCTGAAGCCATAAATAACTTTAAATGAACATACAAGACATTAACCAAGAAGTACATAATGCCTATGAAGCAATAAAGAACGGCGGTATAATATTGTACCCTACCGATACGGTTTGGGGTATAGGCTGTGATGCAACCCATGCTGGCGCTGTGAAAAAAATAAATGAACTGAAACAACGCAGCGAAAGCAAAAGCATGATAGTGCTTATGAATGGTGAGCGTATGATATAGAAGTGGTTTAAACTTTTATTTTATTAAATTTCTTTAGTGCGATGATTGTAAAAGCCAGGTAATTAAAGCCTAACCAGCTTGCGGTTGTTGTGTCAAATCGATTTAACAACGACCTAAAGCTATCCATCCAGGCGTTTGCCCTTTCGATNTTCAATAAGCTGGAAATTAATTTAATACAATTTTTGTCGTGTACTTAGAATTATAATAAAATTCTGTGTCCTGAAAAATGAGTAATTTTGCGGCATGACTGATATGGCAATACAGGAACGGATTATAGGCGCAAAGGACTGGGCCACCTTGTTGTTTGTGCTTACTTTTGTACTTATAGCCGTAAACAGGGCCTATTTTGAATCGCGCTTTGCCGAATTTATAAAACTGGCTTTTTCTGACAAATACATCAAAATATATAAAGACAGCGGCAACATGCTGAGCTCATTCACAATATCATTATTTGTAGTGCAGCTCATCTCCTTTTCATTCCTCATACAATTCCTGCTAAGCTATTTCGGCATTTTAGACAAGGCCAGCTGGGTGTCGTATGTCCAGATAATTACGCTCGTAGGGGTATTCATCCTTTCAAAATACCTTATTGAGAAAATTATTGCCACGTCTTTTAATATTGAAGAGTTCAACGAGCAGTTCAACCTGCACAAAGTCAATTACCGGGCATACATAGGGCTTATACTGCTGCCTGTAAACATTATACTGTTTTATAATGAAGCGCCTCACCCTGTTGTACTGTATGTTATTATTACGTTAATTCTTACAGGCTCTGTTGTTTCTTATTTCTTTTCATTACGGCTATACCAAAATTTAATCCTTGGCAAATTGTTTTATTTTATTTTGTATCTTTGCGCACTTGAAATAGCACCCTATTATTTCATGTATCATTGGTTTACAAAAAGCTAGTTTTTAGAAACATGACAATTATGAAAGTGAAAACAATTTTGGTTTCGCAGCCAGAACCTAAAGTGGAAAATTCACCGTACTTTGAAATACAACAGAAGTTAAAAGTAAAAGTAGACTTTAGGCCATTTATTCACGTAGAGGGTGTATCTGCAAAAGACGTAAGGCAGCAAAAAATCGACCTGAATAACTACACAGCCATCATCCTGACAAGTAAAAATTCTGTTGACCATTTTTTTCGCGTAGCCGAAGAGATGCGTTATAAGGTGCCTGAAACCTTAAAATACTTTTGCCAGAGCGAGGCTATTGCCTTTTACCTGCAAAAGTATGTGGTGTACCGGAAAAGAAAGATATATGTAGGCCAGAAAGATTTTGCCGACCTCTCGCCGCTTATAAAGAAGTATAAAGACGAAAAGTTTTTGCTGCCTTCATCAGACCAGCTCAACTTTGATATCCCGCAAACACTGAATAACCTGAAGGTTGACTGGACACCGGGTACTTTTTATAAAACCGTAATGAGCGACCTCAGCGACCTTAAGGATGTATATTATGACATCCTGGCGTTTTTCAGCCCTACGGGTATAAAATCGCTTTTTAAAAATTTTCCTGATTTCCAGCAGAATAATACCCGCATAGCGGTTTTTGGAAGCACCACGCAAAAGGAGGCCCTGGAGCACGGCCTGCGTGTGGATATTATGGCGCCAACTCCCGAAACACCAAGCATGACCATGGCGCTTGAAAAATATATTACAGAAGCTAACAAAGGGAAGTAAACCTCCTGTTCCGGATACAAAAAGCTGCCTTTCGGGCAGCTTTTGCTGTTTTGACCACTACCTGCGGGGTAGGATTATAAAATGAAAGCCACCCAAAGGGTGGCTCAGTATTAAAAAACCTATATAAAATCTAAACACTTATGCCAGAGGGCCGCCTGCCATAATTTCTTCATTGGCAAACTCCTCAAACTTGGCAAAGTTTTTCCTGAAGGCTTCTGCAAGCTCAAGCGCCTTGGCATCATACGCTTCTTTATCTTCCCAAGTGTTGCGCGGGTTCAGTATTTCTGCCGGCACACCGGGACAGCTTTGCGGCTTGGCAAGGCCAAACACTACGTGCTGCTTGTACTCTACGTTATCAAGCTCCCCATTAAGCGCCGCAGTAATCATGGCACGCGTATATTTCAGTTTCATGCGGTGGCCAACACCGTAAGGGCCACCGGTCCATCCTGTATTGATAAGCCATACGTTTACCCCGGCATCCTTCATTTTTTTGCTGAGCATTTCGGCATATTTGGCTGGGTGCAGCGGCATGAATGGCGCGCCAAAACAGGCTGAAAAATTTGGCTGTGGCTCATTTACGCCGGCTTCAGTACCCGCCACTTTTGCAGTATAGCCCGAAATGAAATAGTAAGCTGCCTGTCCCGGTGTCAGTTTAGAGATGGGAGGCAATATACCGAAAGAGTCAGCGCTAAGGAAGAAAATATTTTTAGGGTTCTTGCCTATGGAATCCGGCTGTATGTTATCAATGTGGTATATCGGGTAGCTTACCCTTGTATTTTGTGTAATGGAAATATCTTCAAAATCAACCTCATTGGTACCTTCCTTAAAGATAACATTCTCAAGGATGGCACCACGTTTAATGGCACGGAAGATATCCGGCTCATTTTCTTCCGTAAGGTTAATAACTTTTGCGTAGCAACCGCCTTCAAAGTTAAATACGGTGTTTTCGTTTGTCCAGCCGTGCTCATCATCGCCTATAAGCTTCCGCTGCGGGTCAGCAGAAAGTGTTGTCTTTCCTGTACCGGACAAGCCGAAGAACACAGCGGTATCGCCATTTTCACCAACGTTGGCGCTACAGTGCATCGGAAGGGTGTTTTTATATACCGGAAGGATGAAATTAAGCGCAGAGAATATACCTTTTTTCATTTCGCCGGTATATCCTGTTCCTCCTATCAGCGCTATTTTCCTTGTAAAATCAAGTATGGCAAAGTTATGCTGGCGCGTACCGTCCACAGCAGGGTCAGCTTTAAAGCCCGGCGCGCATAGAACATGCCACTCCGGTGTAAAATTTTCAAGCTCTGACTCTTCGGGGCGAAGGAACATGTTGTAGCAAAACAGGTTAGACCATGAAAACTCAGTTACTACCCTTACATTCATCCTGTAATTAGAATCGGCACAAACATAGCTATCGCGCACATATACCTCTTTGCCAGACAGGTAAGCCGTTACCTTGTCATACAAAGCCTTAAACTTATCGCTGTCAAACGGCAGGTTTACATTACCCCACCACACTTTGTCTTCGGTAATACTGTCTTTAACAATGAAACGGTCTTGTGGCGAACGCCCTGTAAATTCGCCTGTATTTATGGCCAAAGCACCCGTACTGCTTTCAACGCCCTGTCCTTTTTCAATAGTTATGTTATGAAGTTCATCAGGAGAGAGCTGGTATTTAACATTTGCATCTTTAATCCCAAGGTGATCTAACGAAATCGTTTTCGTAAATAGGCCGTAATTATCCATAACTTTCTGATTAAGTTGTGTTAGTAATTAAAGGGCAAAAGTAAAAATTAAATTTTATAAAATAATTAATTATAAAAAATTTATCGCTTTGCTTTAATTATGTGTAAAAAAAGTACTACCCAGGCAGCTATTAATAACAATCCTCCAACAGGGGTTATTATGCCAATTTTCTTAAAATCAAATGAAAACATAGCGTTGCATGCTAAAAAATATAAAGATCCCGAAAAAAACAGTACCCCCGTGGCCACAAGCGCTAAAATTGCCTTCTTTGCCTTTTGCGCAATAAATGGCATACAGCCAGTAAACAATAAAAGAAGCGCATGGTACATCTGGTATTTCACACCGGTTTCAAAAACGGCGAGCATATCAGGGCTTAGTTTTTCTTTCAGCGCATGGGCCCCAAAAGCGCCCAGCACTATCGCAGTAGCCCCTAAAAAGGCGGCAAAAGCTATTATCTTCCTCTCCATAGTTATTACCGGATTTATTGTAAAATTAAAAGTTTTTTGTTATTTAACGGGCAAAAGTTTTTGATAAATATAACAAAGCAGTACTTTCGTGTTATAATTAACAAAAGAAGAGAATCATCATGAGGAATATTTTAATTATTGGCGCAGGCCGCTCAGCCTCGTCATTAATAGAATACCTGTTAAACAAATCAGAGGCGGAGAACCTGCATATTACCATCGGAGACCTTTCGCCTGAACTCGCCCGGCGTAAAACCAAAGGGCACCCGCGCGCTACTGCTATTGCTTTTGACATTTTCAATGAAGAACAGCGCCATAAAGAAATCAACCGTGCCGATATTGTTATATCAATGCTGCCGGCCAGCCTGCACTATGAGGTGGCTAAGGACTGTATACGGTTTAAAAAGAATATGGTTACGGCTTCTTATATAAGCCCGGCCATGCAGGACCTTGATGATGAAGTGAAAAAAAACAACCTCATTTTTATGAATGAGATTGGCCTCGATCCTGGCATTGACCACATGAGCGCCATGAAGGTAATTGACGAGATACGCAGCCAGGGGGGCAGGGTAATTTTATTTGAATCATTTTGTGGCGGGCTGGTAGCGCCTGAAAGCGATAACAACCTGTGGAACTATAAATTTACGTGGAACCCCCGCAATGTAGTATTGGCCGGGCAGGGCGGCGCGGCCAAGTTTATACAGGAAGGCACCTATAAATATATCCCTTACAATAAACTCTTCCGCCGTACAGAATTCATGGAGGTTGAGGGGTATGGCAGGTTTGAAGGATATGCCAACCGCGACTCCCTGAAATACCGCAGCGTTTACGGCCTTGATGATGCCCTTACACTTTACAGGGGTACCCTGAGGCGCGTAGGCTTTTCAAAAGCGTGGAATATGTTCATACAACTGGGGATGACTGACGACAGCTACATTATGGAAAACTCAGAAAGTATGAGCTACAGGGACTATGTCAATTCATTCCTCCCCTACCATCCTACTGATTCCGTAGAACTGAAAATGAGGCATATACTGAAACTTGACCAGGACGACATCCGATGGGACAAACTGGTGGAGCTTGACCTTTTTAACCCAAATAAGAAAGTAATGCTGAGAGATGCCACCCCGGCACAAATACTGGAAAAGATACTTTCAGACAGCTGGACACTGAGCCCGGACGATAAAGACATGATTGTAATGTACCATAAGTTTGGCTATGAACTTAATGGTGAGAAAAAGCAGATAGACTCCACCATGGTATGTATTGGCGAAGACCAGACGTATACTGCAATGGCTAAAACAGTTGGGCTTCCGGTAGCTATGGCAACACTGCAGATACTGAATGGCAATATTAAAACACCGGGGGTGCAACTGCCAATATACAAGGAAGTCTACAACCCAATACTGAAAGAACTGGAAGAATTTGGCGTAACGTTTAATGAGAAGCACGTGCCTTATATGGGGTATAACCCCAACAATGTAGCGAGTTAAAACCACACTCCATAAAACCGGAGCTGCCCCAATTAGGCAGCTTTTTTTATCTATACATTATAATAATGAAGCATTTTTATATATTTATCTTTCAAAATTACTGGTAATGAAACTAAACTCCTTACAAACAGAAATAGACGGCATAGATAAAGAAATACTCAGGAACCTTATGGAAGATGCACGTAAGCCCATACTGCAGATAGCCTCAAAAATCGGGATCTCAGGGGCTGCCATACACCAGAGGCTGAGGAAACTGGAACAGGCAGGTGTGATTGCGGGCTCAAAATTTATGGTCAACAATAAGGTTTTAGGTTACAGCACTATGGCTTTTGTGGGTATATACCTGGAAAAAGCATCAAGTAACAGCGAGGCAGTAAAAGAGCTCAAAAAAATACCTGAAGTGCTGGAATGCCATTATACTACGGGCAACTGGTCGATACTGATAAAGATTATCTGCCGTGACAATGAGCACCTGATGCAGCTGCTCAACAAAAAGATACAGCCGATAGAAGGTGTGTCGCGCACGGAAACATTTATATCCCTTGAACAGCAGATAGAAAGGCAGATACAGTTGTAATTTCAGATTGTAGATTTTAGATTGCAGATTGCAGAATTGGGTATTAAGTGCCGGAACTGCAATAATTCAATCTGAAAAATAAAAAATCCGCTAAAGTTATCAGCGGATTTTTGGGATAAATATATATAGACAGGGATTTATTCCCTGGAACCTCCAAATATCCTGAGCGCAAAATATACGAGCATGGCAAGGGATCCAATTGCTGCCACTACATAAGTGCGGGCAGCCCACTTTAGGGAATCTTCAGCACCGGCATATTCCTGCTGGCTCACCATGTTTTTTTTCTTTAACCAAGCGAGGGCACGGTTACTGGCATCATATTCTACAGGCAGGGTGATGAAGGTAAAAAGCGTGGTAATGGCATATAGTACAAGGCCTGCAACGGCAATACCGAAACCAAACCCGGAACTGGCCATTAAAACGACACCTATCAGCAGTAGCCACTGCGACATCCCCGAGGCAATATTAACCATTGGCACTAATGAACTGCGGAACCGGAGCATGCTGTAAGCCGTGGCATGCTGGACAGCGTGGCCTACTTCGTGTGCGGCAACAGCGGCAGCGGCGGCATTACGCTCATTATACACAGCCTCACTCAGGTTCACCGTTTTATCAGCAGGGTTATAATGGTCGGTAAGGCGGCCCGGGGTTGAAATAACCCTAACATCATAAATGCCATGGTCATGCAGCATCTTCTCAGCAATTTCAGCCCCACTCATACCATTGCGCAGGCGTACCTTGCTGTAAAACTCAAATTTACTTTTCAGCTTACTGCTTACCGCAAAACTTACAATAGCAATTAATCCTAATATTAAAAAAGATCCTAAATCTATCATTTTTATTTTGTTTTACTGTTTTTAAAAAAAATATACAGCAAATTTAAAGCCAATCTTTTCAGGATTGGCTTTGTATGATATTATGTCAGGGTTCTCAGAGCCCTATAGTGATGCGGGCATAAGCGCGCCCAAGGCCGTTCTCTTTTACATTGTTCCTCACATCAGCAAAATCTGAGTCCCACTTGCCGTTGGTAAGCCCCCACTCATAGCCCAGGTTGAACCTTAAAGGGAATGATTTATCCTGGAACAACCCTACCGCTACTGAAGGCCCGGCAAAGAGCATGTCGTTTCTCAGGCTTATATGCCCTGTGTGTGTGGAAGGGTCAAGATCATTAAGGTCTATTTGGTTGCCTCTCCTGAATATATCAGCCTGTGTGCTTATAAAAGAAATATCAGCACCCCCTGAAACAAAGAATGATTTTGTCTTAAACGGTATATAGTGGCCTCTTAGCTTAATACCCCCCGTGGCAGTCCTTATCCTGTTCAGGCTGTTTTTTTCGTCTGAATATCCCGCGGTAGCTTCCACATCAAAAGCCCACTGCTGTAACATGATGTTTACACCAAAGGCAAATTCCGGTATAACTTCTGTCATTTCCGGCACCCCGGCTGATTTAAGTTTGTCGCTGATTTTGTAATCCCCGATAAATGCGGCGCCAAAAGCAGCATAAAAATTAGGCTTTACTCGTTTAACTGTGTCGTTCGATGTTGATGAAGAATAATACTCAACAACTTCCTGCGCAATTGATAATGATTGAAACCCGATGATGCAGATTACTGCAAGTAAAATTTTTTTCATAAAGTTAAAAATTTAATTGATTGATGACAGTAGACCAAACAGCGTGCCAAAATTTTCCTATTAATAAAAATAAAGTGCCCAGAGGTAATATACTGTAGGCACTAAATGAAGTGGTTTAAACTTTTATTTTATTAAATTTCTTTAGTGCG
>NZ_NOXV01000262.1 GCF_002251835.1 Flavobacterium cyanobacteriorum | reverse complement strand
ATAAAAAACCGTCTCAAAATTTAAGTATTGAGACGGCTTCTTTTTTTGTTTAAGTGGATTTGGCTTTTTCTATAGCCTCTTTAATAATGGCCACACAGCCTAATACATCTTTCTTTATCTCCTCTCCCCAAAAACGGAGTACAGTCCAGCCCCGGGCTTTTAAATGTTCATTGCAAACTATAAACTCATTAATAACCAATTAACAATATACCTTTAAGTGGTAATTTTAAACGATTCGATATATATAATGTCTCCAAGAAGCTATATATTTTATAAAAGTCGTCACCTCCTCTGTAATTATTTCTGGCGGCAATTATTAAATATTCAACTTCAAACATCATACAAGCTTGAAATATATCTTTAAGAAATTGATTATTATCAACAGCTCTGCCTGCTTCAACCTCAAGTACAATTTTTCCATCTTTGCTAACAGCATCAGCATTAAAAGATTTATCAATGTTATTGTTATAGCTAAACAGAACAGGAACACTAATTTTTTGAAGTTTTGATTTTCCAGTTTCAACTATAAAATCTACAGCCTCTAGCCTTGGACGAATGATTTCTAATACTTCATTTGAAGACAAATTGAAGTCTGAAGATTTGATTCTCTCAACTTCGTATTGGAAACATTCAACTACAGACTTTATATTATCTGTTATTCCTTGAGATCTTGGAAAGAATTGATACCTTATCATACAAAACCTATGCTTAATATTGACATTAAAGATTTCACAGGTAAATCAATTTCATCATCATTAACAAAATAAAATATTTGCTCATCAATTAATTGTGCTTTCTCATTCACATAGTCACCTTCCTCTGTCATTAATAATTCATTAAGTGAAACAACTGAAACTAAGACTTCTCCTACTTCAGGCATATAAACTACTCTGGATTTAAAATCCATATTATTAAAACTTATCATAGTAAAGAGTTTAAGCAAATATATACTTTTAACTGGTATAAAAACAAAAAACACCAGCCTCATCAGCCGGTGTCCTATATAAAACCCCCCGCAGCGGGAGCCTGTTTAGTCTTTGTCTTTACCCATGCCATTTCCTTTGCCGTGGCTGCCTTTCTGCTTAACCACTACAGCATTGCCCCGCCCGGGAGACAACTTTAGCGGCACGATCACCTGGGCGCGATACGTGAAAAAAATGCAAATCCTGAACAAACGTTAAACTTCAGCGAAATTTCTTTCAAAACAGTACCTTCGGTAGTAAATTTAGGAAAGCCATTTTATATGAAACAGCCCCTCCTGGCATTTAATGATAAGGGTATTTACTGCGCACAGGCTGATGTGTACCTCGACCCATGGCGCCCGGTGAACCACGCCATTATTACACACGGCCACAGCGACCATGCCCGCTGGGGCCACAGGCAATATATAACCCACCACATGAATGTACCTGTCATAAAGCACCGACTGGGCAATATTATGGTGGCGGGCAAGGACTGGGGCGAAACCTTTACTATAAACGGCGTAACGTTCTCTTTTCACCCCGCGGGGCACATCATAGGCAGCGCGCAGGTGAGGGTAGAATACAAAGGGGAAGTATGGGTGTTTACGGGCGATTATAAAACTGAAGATGACGGCCTTTCAACACCGTATGAAGCCGTTAAATGCCATACCTTTATTACCGAAAATACCTTTGGGCTGCCTGCCTTTAAATGGCTTCCGCAGAAGGAGGTCATGGCCGATATCAACGCATGGTGGGCACAAAACAAAGCCGAAGGGAAAACTTCTATACTTTTTGGCTACACCCTGGGCAAGGCACAGCGGCTGCTGAAACACCTGGATCCTGAGATAGGGACTATATATACCCATGGCGCTGTAGAGAACATGACAGAAGTGCTGCGCAGCATGGCCGATTTCCCGGAAACTACCCGCGTAACCAGTCTTATTAAAAAAGAAGATTTTCCCGGAAGCATAGTTATTGCGCCACCAAGCGCGCACGGCAGCACCTGGATACGAAAAATGACACCTTATGTTACCGGGGCGGCCAGCGGGTGGATGGCTTTCAGGGGGGCCAGGCGCCGCAGGGCGATTGACAGGGGCTTTGTGCTGAGTGACCATTGCGACTGGCAGGGATTACTGGAAAGCATTAAGGCTACAGGTGCCGAAAAGATTATCTGCACACACGGGTATAGTGATATATTCTCGCAATACCTGCGGGAGATAGGTTATGACGCCCGCACTGAACACACCCAATACGAAGGTGATGAGGGAGAGGTTACCGATGTAAAGGATGATGAAACAAATAATGATATAACGAGTACGGATGAACAATAAAAATCACACTATCGGGAGTCGAAGTGCGGCTTGTAATTTTATCTAACCAATATAAGTGAAGCTATTCCCCTCTTGAGGGGTGCCTGTAAGGCGGGGTGGTTAAATAATAAAACTGATAAAAACTTCGCGCCTTTGCGAGATATGACTTAAAGAATGAAAAATTTTGCCGAACTCATAAAAACGCTCGACAGCTCCAACAAAACATCGGTTAAGGTGGATGCGCTAACGGAATACTTTCGCAATGCAGGCGATAAGGACAGGGTGTGGACCATTGCCATCCTCTCGCACCGCCGCCCGCCGCGCCCGGTAAACACCACGCTGCTGCGCATATGGGCCAGTGAGATTGCTAATATCCCGCTGTGGTTGTTCGAGGAATCGTACCACATTGTGGGCGACCTTGCCGAGACTATAGCACTGGTTATCCCCAACAGCGAAAACCACTCTGAAAAAACACTTTCTGAATATGTAGAGGAGATGATAACCCTCAAAAAGAAAACCGACGAACAGAAAAAGGAATACCTGCACAGCAACTGGCTCTCTATGAACTACTATGAGCGGTTCGTGTTTACCAAGCTTATTACGGGTAGTTTCCGCATTGGCGTAAGCCAGAAGTTAATGACCCGCGCCCTAAGCAAAGTTACCGGTGTAGATGAAGACATCCTGGCGCACAAGCTCATGGGGCACTGGGATCCGCAGCATATAAGTTTTGAAAAGCTGGTGATGGAAGAACGCGCCCGCGACCTGGAGTCGAAACCCTACCCGTTCTACCTGGCCTATGCCATTGAAGGCGAACCCAAAGATTTGGGCGAATGCACCGAATGGGCCGCCGAACATAAGTGGGACGGCATACGATCGCAAACCATCATCCGGAACGGGCACATGTACGTGTGGAGCCGTGGCGAAGAACTGGTAACCGATAAGTACCCTGAGTTCAGCATGTTTATGGGTATCATCCCCGATGGTACAGTAATAGATGGCGAAATTCTCCCCTGGATAGACGGCAACATCGGCACCTTTAATGATCTGCAGACACGCATTGGACGAAAAACAGTTTCGCCCGCACTGCTCAAAAAAACACCTGTTATTATCAAAGCTTACGACCTTTTGGAATGGAACGGTGAGGACATCCGCAATAAACCCTATTCAGAAAGGCGTGCCCTGTTGGAACAACTGTATGAGCAGGTTAAAAACCATGGCTTGCCGCTGCACATTAGTGAGCAGGTCAACTTTGGCTGTTGGGATGATGTGCTGATGGAGCGGGAACGGGCAAGGGAATTACGCAGTGAAGGACTGATGTTTAAGCGCAAGGACTCGCCGTACCTGGTGGGCCGCAAAAAAGGCGACTGGTGGAAATGGAAGCTCGATCCCCTATCTATTGATGCTGTGCTAACCTATGCCATGCGGGGCAGTGGGCGCCGTGCCAACCTGTTTACCGATTATACCTTCGCGCTGTGGCAGGACAAGGAAGACGGCACAAAGGAACTCGTAACCTTCGCCAAAGCGTATTCCGGGCTTACGGATGCCGAATTCCGCATGGTTGATGATTATATCAAAAAGAACACACTGGAGCGTTTCGGGCCGGTGCGTAGTGTTGTCCCTAAGCTGGTTTTTGAAATTGGGTTTGAAGGTATCTCCCTTTCCGGCAGGCACAAAAGCGGCGTCGCTACCCGTTTTCCCCGCATTTTGCGCTGGCGTACCGATAAAACCATTGAAGAGGCCAATACGTTAGATGATTTAAAAGCATTAATACCAAAGTGAGAAGTTCCAACAATCAAATAACAAATCCCACAATCAGCACGAGTGAAGCTGGTTCCCCTCTTGAGAGGGGTTAGGGGTGTGTCAAAAAATTAGTGGTATTAGTGTAATCCGTGGCTGAAACTCAAGCAACTTTAAACCTGAAACCTGAAACAACAAAATGAACCGGGAACAACTTTTTAATATAGCGCACCACTGGTTTGAGCAGCAGGGCTGGAAACCTTTCTCGTTCCAGGTGCAGGCATGGACAGCTTTCCTGCAGGGAAAAAACGGCCTGCTGAATGCCCCTACCGGCAGCGGGAAAACCTATGCGCTGTGGTTTCCTGTAGTGCTTGACTATATTAAAAGCAATCCGGATTATAAAACAAAGCATAAGCCCGGGCTAAAAGCCGTATGGATAACTCCGCTGCGGGCTTTATCGGTAGAAATAAAACAGGCCGCTGAGCGTGTGGCCAATGACCTTGGCACAGGCCTAACTGTAGGCATCCGCACAGGCGATACCTCATCGGCAGACAGGAGCAGGATGCGTAACAAAATGCCTGATCTTTTGGTTACCACCCCTGAAAGCATGCAGCTGATGCTGGCCTCAAAAGGCTATAAAGATATTTTTAAAACCTGCACGGCTATTATTGTTGACGAATGGCATGAGCTGCTGGGTACCAAGCGGGGCGTGCAGGTAGAGCTGGCACTTTCACGCCTTAAAGTGGTTGCCCCAAAGCTCCGGATCTGGGGCATTTCGGCAACCATAGGCAACCTTCAGCAGGCCATGGAGGTACTGTTAGGCCCCACGCCCGGAAAGCCGGAAAATGCTGAAATGATAAAGGCACATATTGATAAAAAAATAAATGTTATTTCGGTCATTCCCGAAAAGATGGAAGCCTATCCCTGGCGCGGCCACATGGGGCTGCACCTTATTGATGAAGTAGCGGCCATCATTAAAAAGAGCCGTACTACACTGATTTTTACCAATGTGCGTTCGCAATGTGAGGTATGGTACCAGGCCTTGCTTGATAAATACCCTGAATTTGCGGGCGAAATGGCTATGCACCACGGCAGTATTGCCAAAGAAACAAGGCAGTGGGTAGAGCAGGCCATACGCGATGAGCAGCTTAAGGCCGTGGTTTGTACCTCGAGCCTGGACCTGGGTGTTGACTTTGCGCCTGTGGAAACCGTTATACAGATAGGCGGGCCCAAGGGTGTGGCACGTTTCCTGCAGCGGGCCGGGCGAAGCGGGCACAGGCCGGGGCAGCAAAGCAATATATACTTTCTAGCCACACATGCCATTGAACTGGCTGAGGCCTCTGCACTGCGCAAGGCTGTTAAAGATACTGTTGTGGAAGACCGGGTGCCCTACCTCAACGCGTGGGATGTGCTGGTGCAGTACCTGGTTACCCTTGCTGTATCTGACGGGTTTAATCCTGATGAAATATACAAGGAAGTAAAAAGCACATTTTGTTACCAGGCCATGAGCATTGACGACTGGCAGTTCTGCATCAACTTCATAACCCGTGGCAGCCAGAGCCTGCAGGCCTATGATGAGTTTAAAAAGGTAGAGGCAGGAGAAGACGGCAGGCTGAAAGTGAACAGCAAGGCTGTAGCCCAGCGCCACCGTATGCAGATAGGTACTATTGTGGGTGATGTGATGATGAACGTAAAGTTCCTGGGGGGTGGTTATATCGGCAACGTAGAAGAGGGTTTTATATCAAAGCTGAACCCCGGTGACATATTTATATTTGCGGGCCGTAAACTTGAGCTGTACCGGATAAAAAACATGGAAGTACTGGTACGCCGTGCCGAACCCGATGCAAAAGCACAGCATGCCAGCTGGCTTGGTGGCCGCCTGACACTTTCGGCGCAGATGAGCGAATTGCTGAGGGAAGAGCTATACACCGCAAATACGGATACTATGTCGGCTGAAATGCAGGCGCTTGCCCCGGTTTTCCTCCGCCAGCGGAAAGAATCGATAGTGCCGGGCGACCACGAGTTCCTGATTGAAACCTTCAAAACCCGGGAAGGCTACCATGCCTTATTTTATCCTTTTGAAGGCCGCTTTGTGCACGAGGCCCTTGCAAGCCTTATGGCCTACCGTATCAGCCTTCTCTCGCCAATATCCTTTTCTCTTGCTTATAATGATTACGGCTTTGAACTGCTTAGCGACAGGGAAATTGATATGCAGCAGGTGCTGGACAATAACCTGTTTACCCCCGTGCACCTGCACCATGACCTGCAGTCGAGCCTTAACGCTACCGAAATGGCACGGCGCAAGTTCAGGGATATTGCCGTAATAGCGGGACTGGTTTTTACAGGCTACCCCGGAAAGATGATAAAGGCCAAGCACCTGCAAAGCAGCTCACAGCTTATTTTTGAGGTATTCCGTGATTATGAACCTGATAACCTGCTTTTTCAGCAGGCCTACCGCGAAACCTTTGAGCACCAGCTGGAGGAAGGCCGCCTTATCATGGCGCTGGAGAGGATACAACGCCAGGAAATTGTGTGGAAGCAGTGCGAGAAGCCAACGCCGCTCAGTTTCCCCATCATAACTGACCGTCTGAGGGAAAAGCTTTCAAGCGAAAGCCTGGCTGACCGGATAAAACGGATGACAGCGAACTATATGAAGTAGATCGTCAGATTTACAGATTATCAGATAAGGGACAACAGATATTAGGCGTTGCTGTGGGCGTGAGGGTATAGCAGGATGGGGTTTCCTCCTCTTAAGAGGGTTAGGTGTTTATTGGCTGCTTTACGTATCTTTGTGCTCCTTTGTGAAAGATCTGAATGATTCTCGACATCCAAATTAACAACTGCGACTTTATATTGCATTGCTCTGGCGCCATGTACTGGACACAACAGCGTATGCTCCTTATAAGCGATGTGCACCTGGGCAAAGTATCGCACTTCCGCAGGCATGGAAGCGCCATTCCGGGGCAGGCCATATATCGCAACTTTGAAAAGCTGGATGCCGTGGCCAACTACTTCAGCCCGGAAAAAATATGTTTCCTGGGCGACCTTTTCCACAGCACCCTTAACCGGGAATGGCATCTTTTTGAAGAGTGGGCAGCACGAACGGCTGTTCCGCTTATGCTGGTTGCGGGAAACCATGACATAATTTCGCCCCATAAATATGAAGCGCTTGGGGTAAGGCTGCAAAGCGAATGGCAGCTTGACGGCTTCCTGCTTACCCACCACCCCGAAGAGCGCACCGGCTTGTATACCATAGCAGGGCATATACACCCCGCTGTAGTATTAGGCGGCATGGGCAAACAGGCCCTTAAACTGCCATGTTTCTTCCGCTCGCCACAGCAACTGATACTGCCCGCCTTCGGTGAGTTTACCGGTACCTATGTATTACAGCCGAAAAAGGAGGACATGGTTTATGTAATAACAAAAGAGGATGTAGTGCCTGTTACGGCTTAAAATTTTTATATAAANCCGGGAAGGGCTGCAAAAAGACCTGACAGAGTTTATAAAAAGTTGCTGATTTTGGAGCTATTTCCTGCTGTACGCTGTATCTCCCCGCCGCGAAAGCGGGCGGCGGGGAGGATGCCGCTCCCATCAGGGCTATAAAAGAGGGCAGCGTATGGTTTGCACTATGAAATCAATAGCCTTTTTCCGGGCTAATAAAAAATACGGATGTAGTATGCGAAAGCAATATTTTGGCCATAAGGCTTCTTTTTTAGTTTATAAAGAGTATATTCGGCGTACCGCCTAACCCTGCTTGAAAAGGCACCAGACAGAAATACGGAATCCCGATGGAAATTACACTTGTACAGGCCTCGCTACAGTGGGAAAACCCCGAAGCTAACCGGCAACACCTGCAAAACCTGATCAGTTTAGTTCGGGAAGGCACAGGCCTGGTTGTACTGCCCGAAATGTTTTCTACCGGCTTTACAATGAATCCCGGGGAGGTTGCCGAGCCTGTAGGCGGCCCAACAACAAAATGGATGAAAGCTATTGCCAAAGAAAAAAATTGTGCTGTTACCGGCAGCGTGGCCATAACAGAAGGAGATCACTACTACAACAGGCTGCTGTTTGTTTTTCCAGACGGGCAGCTAAAATATTACGACAAGCGCCATCTTTTTACGCTGGCAGGTGAAGATAAAGTCTTTACGGCAGGGCGGGAACGGCCTGTAATTGAATATCAAGGCTGGAAGATATGCCCGCTTATTTGCTATGACCTTCGCTTCCCTGTATTTTCCAGGAATACAGAAGATTATGATTTACTGCTCTATGTGGCCAACTGGCCCGCGCCAAGGATACAGGCCTGGGACGTGCTGTTGCAGGCCCGGGCCATTGAAAATATGTGCTATGTAGCCGGTGTAAACAGGATAGGGCAGGATGGGAATGGCCATAACTATCCGGGGCATTCACAGGTTTATGACACTCTTGGAAACCCCATGCTTGAAATATCGGAAAATGAGGGGATATATTCAGTAACATTAAGCAAAGAGGCGGTATCGGACACCCGCAAAAGATTTGGGTTCCTTAACGACAGGGACCGCTTTACCCTCCTATATTAAATGGTTGTTCCACATCCCAGTTGGCATGTACATCAACCTCCTCCGGAAAGTAAATTACTTCCTCAGGCTGGCGTTTTTCAAGGTAATTGCCACTGTCCCATTCACCGTTCCTGTTATCATCATAGATTACCCGCAGCGTATATTTATCGGGCGGCAGGGCTTCAAAATTTACCTGTGTTTCCTTTTCTGTGTAGTAGGACGCCTTCACCTCGCCTTTAGCATTGGTTATTTCAAGCAGCAACGGGAAACGTTTAGCGTTTTCAAGCGTTATGCTCAGGTTGCCGTAATCGGTAAGTAACCTTGTGGTAAGGCTATAATTAAGCGTGTCATTTACAGCACCGTAAAAATCCTTAAAAGCGCCGGGCAGAAAAGTGATGTCATAACGCTGTTCCTCGCCTTTAGGAAAATCAAAATCAATACGCTGCTCAAACTGGTTATGTACCGTGGTGTACTTAACGGCTACAGAATCTTTATCCCTAATGCTTATCTTTGCTTCATCAATTGACACAACCGGGGTTGAGGTGGTGACTGAAAATTTTTCCCTGAACCCTATAGATCCTTTAGGCGATGCGTCAACGATAAGGGAATCAATAGTTTTCATCTCTTTCATCTTCACAAAAAAATCTTTTTCAAATTTCTTGTGGCTCAGGGATACCTGCAACGAATCGGCTTTCATGTTCCTTGGCAGCCATAGCTGCAGGGAGTCTTTCTGGCCCATCGCGGTGGTTAAAGAAGCAATAACATCCTGCCCTTTCTTAACTACAGCTTTTGCCTCGCGTGCATCGCCTTCAAAACCCATAAGCATGCGGCCGGAGGAGGCAAGCGTAGGCTTAAATGCCCGGAAAGTCCCCTGCTCCCGGAACATTTCCAGCAAAAAGATGGTATCGTTAGGAACGGTAACAGTACTGTTCAGGAACGCTATTTTTTCTGTTTTAGGGTCATACCTGTAATTGTTGTTCCTGTCTTTCAGCGCAATCAGGTGGTATTTACCTTCCTTGAGATTTTCAAGCGTAAAGGTTGTGAGGCTGCCCAGCGTATTGGTAACATACCGTGGCTTTTGGCGGTAGATGGTGGAATCGTTAAACTGCTCATTGGCTTCATACAGCATCAACGTTACAAAATTATCAGTTTTGTTGCTGTAAGCATCTTTAATTTTGCCTTTTAAAGATAAAGAGTCAATGTAGGCGCCCGTAGAAAATACGAACTTAAATTGCGAATACGGGTTACCCTCGTTATTATCGGTAATGCTCTGCCCGAAGTTAAAACTATAAGTAGTATTGGGCTTCAGGGTATCTTTGATCCTGATGGTAATATAACGGCTGGCATTGCTCATGGGCATGATATCGGGCTGGTTTTCCATGGGCGGGGAAATGATCAGCTGTTTGTTGAGGTCTTTTATCCTGATATATTCGCTAAAATCAATCCTTATATCCCTGCCGTTAAAGTTTGTGCTCCTGTTTTCAGGATTGCTCCTCACAATGACAGGGGCAATGGTGTCTTTAGGGCCACCGGTTATAACGCCCCTTTTGGCACAGCCTGCAGAGGCTGCCACTACAAGAAGCAGGTAAAGGACAATTTTAAGTTTTGGCATCTTTTCTTATTTAACCGGCCACAAAATAACGATTATATCCGGGGTTTTTGAAATGTTTTTCAATAAATTGTTCAAGAATGCGCATAAGCCATTGTTACAATACTGAGCCTTGCACCCGGTATTTTCAGCAGCGCTTTCCCGCACGATTCTAGCGTGGCGCCGGTAGTGATAACGTCATCAACCAGCAAAAAGTGTTTGCAGTTGTCTGCTTCGGTAAAACTTACATCAAACGCCGAACCAATGATCTCTGCCCTTGCGGTAAGGTTCTTCTTCGTCTGGGTTTTGGTGTAGGTGGCCCGGTACAGTATAGTTTCGTTATAATTTGCCCCCAGTGCTTCCGCAATAGCCCTGCCAAACTTTGTTACCTGGTTATACCCCCTTTCGCGAAGTTTTTTTCCGTGCAGCGGCACCGGGACCACATCATCAACGGTTTGCAGCGCGGCCACACCTTTAAGGTCAGGGCCATACCACCGGCCCATCATTAGCCCCACTTCTTCCCTGCCACGGTACTTAAGGTTGTGTATTGCCTCCTGTACGATATCTTTTTTATGGAAATAAACCATAGCTGATGCGTGCTCAACCGGCAGCCTGCCGTAAAACCGGCGGTACATTTCGTTTTCAGGCATCAGGTGTTGCAGCGTTAGGGGCATGTCGTGCCGGCAACGGGTACATATCGTGTTTTCGTTCTCCAGCAAAGGCCCGCCACATCCCGGGCATGACATAGGGAACAAAAGGTTAACTAAGCTTCTGAACATGGATTATTTAACAAGAAAAATTTTTTAATTCAGGCTAAAGATACTAAAAGGCCACAGCATAATTACATTGCTTTTCCTATTTTTGCACCATGGCAAAACAAGAAGATCTATTTAAGAATGTGCTTTCGCACGCTAAGGAATACGGATTTGTATTCCAGTCAAGTGAAATATATGATGGTTTAAGCGCGGTATATGACTATGGCCAGAATGGTGCTGAACTGAAAAAGAATATCCGCGAATACTGGTGGAAATCAATGGTGCAGATGCATGAGAATATTGTGGGTATTGATGCTGCAATATTCATGCACCCTACTACCTGGAAAGCTTCAGGCCACGTGGACGCTTTTAACGACCCGTTGATTGACAATAAAGATTCCAAGAAACGATATAGGGCCGATGTGCTTATTGAGGATTATGCCGAAAAGCTGAACCAGAAAGCACAAAAAGAAATAGAAAAAGCCCGTGCACGCTACGGCGATGCTTTTAATGAAGAAGAATTTAAGGCCACTAACGCCCGCACAAAAGAATACCTGGAGAAGAAAGACCAGATACTGCAGCGTATGGCACGCTCACTGGAAACAGAGAACCTGGCCGATGTAAAAGCCCTGATTGAAGAGCTTGAAATTGCCGACCCTGATACCGGCTCGAAGAACTGGACTGAGGTGCGGCAGTTTAACCTGATGTTCGGCACCAAACTTGGTGCTGCCGCAGAAAATACCATGGATTTGTACCTTCGCCCGGAAACAGCACAGGGTATATTTGTAAACTTCCTGAACGTGCAGAAAACCGGCCGTATGAAAGTGCCTTTCGGCATTGCGCAGACGGGCAAGGCTTTCCGTAACGAGATCGTGGCCAGGCAGTTCATCTTCCGTATGAGGGAGTTTGAGCAGATGGAAATGCAGTTCTTCGTGCGCCCGGGGGAGGAAATGAAATGGTATGACTACTGGAAGGATACAAGGCTGAAATGGCACAAGTCGCTTGGGCTGGGCGACGATAAATACCGTTTTCACGACCATGAAAAGCTGGCACATTATGCCAACGCTGCCGCTGATATTGAGTTCAATTTCCCCTTCGGCTTTAAAGAGCTTGAGGGTATCCATTCAAGGACAGATTTCGACCTGAAAGCACACGAGCAATATTCCGGTAAGAAGCTGCAATATTTTGATGCGGAACTGAATGAGAATTACGTGCCGTATGTAGTAGAAACATCTGTGGGGCTCGACAGGATGTTCCTTGCTGTATTTGCTTCTTCGCTTAAAGAGGAAACGCTTGAGGATGGTTCTACACGTACTGTACTTAGCCTTCCATCAGTACTGGCGCCAACCAAAGCTGCTGTGTTGCCATTGGTGAAGAAGGACGGGCTGCCGGAAGTTGCCCGCGAAATTATAGAAGACCTGAAATGGGATTTCAACGTAGCCTATGATGAGAAAGATGCCGTAGGCCGCCGCTACCGCAGGCAGGATGCACTGGGTACGCCTTTTTGTATTACGGTTGACCACCAGACACTGGAAGACCAGACCATAACCATCCGCCACCGCGACAGCATGGCACAAGACAGGGTGAAGATATCGGAACTAAGAGGAATTATAAACGAGGAAGTTTCGGTAAGGAACTGGCTCCAGAAGATGAAGTAATAGGTACGCCTCCGTAGGGAGGCGTTTTGTTTAACACAATATCCATGAGCAAAGTTTTTGTTGTAATCACACTATTACTTTTCGGCTGCAATAACAGCAACCGTAAACCCCCTTCTGAATCAGTATCTGCAAAACCATCACCTGAGGCCAACGTAGTTGTCAAACATAAAAAGTTTGAAGATTTTATGTCCAAAAGCCCATATATGTTCTGGGCAGCCAAACAAGTTGATTCCACAAGCTATTGGGTAAGGCTTGAATTTGAAGATGAGTTTGTAGTTTATCAGTTTCATGGCCAATGCCTATACTACTTTTTCACTAACTATCACACTGGCACAGATAAAGTGGAGTTATTATGGTCATACAAAACAGATTGCCTGCTGGACATGGATGTGCTAAAACAAAATAATGGTGTAAAAGAGTTTCCGAAACATGGAGACGTTTTTTGCGAATATACACTGGTAAGTGATTCAATGATTAAAGTCGACTATAAGTTTCCCGAATGGGTTAAAGCGGTGAATAAAACGGAACATGACTCCATATTCCCAACGTATTTTTACCTCGAGAAATAATTACTCCTCACTCATCGCATTCCAACCCCTGGCTTTTAGCGGAATTTTAGTATTGGCACGGGTTATCAGGTGGATGCCCTCGCTTTCCTGTGTCATATAGCCTATTATGGTAAAGTTCGGGTTGTGCTTTATCTTGTCAAAGTCTTCCATTTTTATGGTGAAAAGCAACTCATAATCTTCACCGCCGTTAATGGCCACCGTGGTATTGTCAATATTGAATTCTTCGGTTACGCTGATGAGCTGCGGGTCAACCGGAATTTTCTCTTCATACAGGTTGCAGCCCACACCGCTTTGTTTACAGATGTGTATAATCTCACTCGACAGCCCGTCCGAAACATCAATCATGGCCGTTGGCTTTACCTCCAGCGCTTCCAGGATGCCTTTTACATCATTCCGGGCTTCGGGTTTTAGCTGGCGCTCGATAAGGTAGGTATAAGCATCCAGGTCGGGCTGGTTGTTTGGATTTACCTGGAACACCTGTTTTTCGCGCTCCAAAACCTGCAGTCCCATGTAAGCCGAACCCACATCACCTGTTACCACCAGTAAGTCGGTAGCCCCGGCGCCGTTGCGGTACACCAGCTCATCAGCATTGGCTTCGCCTAAAGCCGTAATGCTTAGTATCATGCCTTTTTGCGAAGAAGTAGTATCGCCGCCCACAATGTCAACGTTATAAATTTTTGCAGCAAGCTTAATCCCTTCATACAATTCCTCCAGCGCCTCCAGCGGAAAGCGGTTGCTTACAGCTATCGAAACCGTAATCTGTGTTGGCCTGGCATTCATGGCGCAGATATCGCTTATGTTCACTACCACGGCTTTATAGCCCAGGTGCTTCAGCGGCATGTAGCTCAGGTCGAAATGTACGCCTTCTACCAGCAGGTCGGTGCTAACCACAACCTTCTTATCCTTAAAATCAAGCACAGCGGCGTCATCGCCTACCCCGGTGAGTGTAGAGGGCTGCTTTATCTCAATACTGCGTGTAAGGTGCTCTATAAGGCCAAATTCGCCCAGTTGGGCAAGGCTGGTGCGCTGCGGATTTTTATCTTCGATCATTTTTCTTGTGGAGTTGCAAAGTTTGAAAGCTGCAAAGGTACAAAGTTTACAGCACTGTTATACCGATAGCAACTGCACAAAAAAGCCTCCCGGTGGAGGCATTGAAGCTTACAACTATTTTTGTGCGGCCACATTTTTTTGGTTTTGCGGGCTGCTGGTATAGCTGGCCTGCACAATATAGCCCTTCTGGTCGTTATAAATAATCCTTTTATTGTCGCCTTTGCCTGCAATTATTACCTCAGTATTGGCCGGTATTGTGGCAACCGGGTCTTCTACAGGGCGCAGGTTCCTGTAAAACGGGGTTTCTTCCGTAAGTGTAACCTTTTCATAACCGCCACACGACGGTAATAATGGCGCACCTAATAAAAATAGTATTTTTTTCATAGCTGTGGGTTTTGAGTTTAACACAATAAAGTTACCTAATGCATTGTAAATTAACATGTTAATTAGCAAACCTTTAGCCTATGTTAGTATTCTCCTGTTAATGTTTTAGAGGCCCACGCTGTGTAAAGGTGTAATATTCAGATGAAGTTGAAAGTGTAAAATTTATTATAGTCTTGAAAGAAAGTTTTAATATCGTACTTTTAGTACACGACAAAAAACATAATTGATTAAAAATCAATAAAATA